>DATABP010000070.1:0-6011 GCA_036259515.1 Thermoanaerobaculia bacterium
GCTCGCCGCCGGCGCCGAGCTGCGCTTCGACACCGTCGGCCGCGGCGGCGAGCACACCTGGCGCGCCACCCGCGAGTTCGCGCTCCTCGGGCAGCTCCTCGCCGGCGTCGACTGGGGCGAGCAGGACCTGCTGCTCTTCGACCTGCCCCCCGGCGCCGAGCGCCTGGCGCAGTATGCCGACTTCCTCGGCCCGGAGGCGGCGTTCCTCCTCGTCACCATCCCCTCCGACGTCGCCCGCGGCGTCGTCGCCCGCTCGCTGTCGGCGCTCGCCGCCGCCGGTGGACGGGCGATCGGCCACGTCGAGAACATGGCCGGCTACTGGTGCGCCGAGTGCGGCGCCGTGCGGCCGTTGTTCCCCGAGGGCGGCGGCGAGCTCGCCGTGCCGCGCCTCGGCCGCGTGCCGTTCGACCCGGCGCTGGCGGCGCTCTGCGACCGCGGCTGGCCGGCCGACGAGGAGCCCGCCGGCTCCGGCGCGCTGGCGGCGGTCGACGCGGTCGCCGACCGGCTCGAGGAGGCGTGGCGGGACGAGCCCCCCGCGCCGGCCGATCCCGCTTCGACGCGCGTCACCGCACCGACCCACCCCTCCCCGGAGGTCCGCCCGTGAAGTTCCTCTGCGTCTCCTGCGACGAGCCGATGAAGCTCACCCGCACCGCGCCGCCCGACGCCGCCGGCTCGCTCTCCGTCCTCTTCGCCTGCCCGGCCTGCGGCCGCGAGATCGCGATGCTGACCAACCCGATGGAGACCGACATGATCTCCTCGCTGGGGGTGCGGATCGGCCCGGCGAGCGCGGACGGAGCCGCCCCGGCCGCCGCCGGCGAGCCCGCTCCCGCCTCCCGCTGCCCCTTCTCCGGCGTCGTCCGCGAGATGGAGGAGTCCGCCGCCCGCCAGCCGTCCGCCCCCGCCTGGACCCCCGCCGCCCTCGCCCGCCTCGCCAACATCCCCGACTTCGTCCGCCCGATGGCCAAGCAGGGCATCGAGCACTACGCCGCCTCGAGCGGCTATCCCGAGATCGACGAGCGGGTGCTCGACGAGGTCCGCGAGCGGTTCGGGATGTAGGGGGGCGCTCCCGCTCAGGCGGCGCCGCGCCGCAGGCGGCGGACGGCGGCGGTGGCGAGGGCGAGCGCGAGGAACAACGCGCCGCCCGGGGCGAGACCGGGGATCGCGACGGCGAAGGTCAGGACGGTGAGGTCGTCATCGCCCGGCAGCGACGGGTCGTCGCTCGCGAAGCTCGTCTCGTTCGAGCCGTCGCCGTCGGAGTCGAAGGTGCCGGCGGCCTGGAGCGAGAGCCCGGCGGGCGGCGCCGCGTCGGCCTCGACGACGATCGTCACCTCGACCGAGCCGCCGGGCGGGAGCGAGCCGTTCCAGGTCACCACCTCGCCGCCGGCAGCCGCGGCGGCGTGGCGCGGTCCGGTCGCGACTGCCGCGGCCGGCCCGGAGCTCTCCAGGGTCGTCGCTCCGCTCGTCGCCGACAGCTCGACGACGCGCAGCCCGGGCGGAAGCGGCAGCGACAGCTCGTCGCCGTCGCCGTCGGGCAGCTCCTCGGGCGGCGGGTTCTCGAGGCGGAGGGTGAGGAGGACCCGGCCGCGCGGCGAGAGCGCACCCCCGGCGATCAGCAACGCCCGCGGCCGCCGCGTCGGCAGCAACAGAGACCACATCTCGCGCCCGTGGACGCCGTCGTCGGCGGTGAAGTAGAGATAGCGCCCGGAGACGGTCAGCGAGGCAGGCGACGACGACTCCTCGCCGGGCCAGACGTCCTGCACCGGCACCGTCCCCGCCGCCGTGCCGTTGCTCGTCCACAGCTCGACGCCGCGCTCGGGGGTGAAGGCGGAGAAGTAGAGGACCCCATCGGCGGCGGCGAGCTCCTGCGGAAGCGAGGAGCCGGGCCCCGGCACGAGGTCCGCCACCAACGCCGCCTCCTCGCCGGGGCGCCAGCGCCACAGCTCGCGGCCGTGCGAGCCGTCGTCGGCCGCGAAGAAGACGGTGTCGCCGACCGCCGTCGGTCGGGCAGGATGCGATCCGATCGGCCCCGGCCGCAGGTCGCCGACGGCGGCCACCGTGGCGCCGTCGCTCCACCACGGCTCCTCTCCGCCGATGCCTTCGTTCCCGAGGAAGAACACTCCGCCGGGTACCGCCAGGAGGGTGCTGCCACGCGGCGGTCCAGGATGCTCGATGACGCCGGACACGGCGCCTGGCAAGACCTCGGGAAGCGGCGAGGTTCGCTCGCCGTCGGTGACCCACAGCTCGAGACCGCGATCTTCCGTGCGGGCCGCGAAGAAGAGCTGCTCTCCACTCACCGTGAGGTGAAGCGGATGACTGCTCCCGGGCCCGGGCTCGACGTCGGCGAACACGGCGGTTCCTCCCGGCAGGCCGTCGGTCGCCCACAGCTCGACTCCTTCGTCGCTCTCCGCCGAGAAGAACAGTCGGTCGCCGAACGCCACCGGTGCGGACCCGACCGCAAGATCGGCGACCGAGCCCGTACCGCTCGGCGTACCGTCGCTCGCCCACAGTCGCCAGCCGATCTCCTCCTCCACCCGGAAGTACGCCCGCCCGGCGAGCGATGCATGAGGCCCGGCCGCTTGGAGCACCGTCGCCAGATGCGAGCCGACGGCACCGTCCTCGGACGTGATCCACAGCTCCTGATCGGCCGCAGTGTGGGTGCTTCCGAAGAGGCGTCGGCCGAGGGTGGCGACCGGCTCGTTGTAGCCGAAGCTGGTCTCTTCCGTCGGTGGGAGGTCCACCCGGCGCGTCGAACCGGGGGTGCCGCGTGACGTCCATGCCTGGTTCACGCCCTCCTCCACGTCCCGAACGGCGAAATACATCCGTCCGCTGGCGTCGACCGGCACCGACCGCTCCAGGAATGCGACGCTGGGAGCCGAGGAGGTGACGTGGAAGATGTCGCGCACCACGGAGGTCCCGGCGTCGCTCCCGTCGCTGATCCACGGCTCCGTTCCCAGCTCCGGATGGGCGGGGAAGAAGAAGAGCCTGCCGCCGAGGTCGACCGGTCGGGCGACTCGGAAGAGCGGGAAGACTCCCCATTCCGGCCCCGGCCACACGTCTTCGACGAGGCGGGTGCCCGACTCGGTACCGTCGGTTCGCCAGAGCTCGATGCCGAGGGCGGGGTCGTCGGCCGCGAAGTAGAGCGAGCCGCCGGCGACAGTCGCCGGCCAGAATTGCGCGAAGCCATCGAGGCCGCCCGGCGGACCGGGGAGGAGGTCGCGCACGAGCACCGTTCCCGCGACGGTGCCGTCGGTCTTCCACAGCTCGGTGCCGAGCCCGCCGGCCTGTGCCGCGAACAAGAGCTCTCCCGCGAGCTCGGCGATCGGCTGGGCGCCGGAGGAATCGAGGCCTGGCGCGAAGTCGGCGAGCAGCTCGACGATCTCCCCGTCGGTCCAGAAGATCTCCCGACCCACTCCGTCGCCGTCCGACGCGAAATAGAGCCGGCCGCCGGCGGCGACGAAGATCGCCGGAATGCTGCTCCTGGGCCCCGATTCGAGATCAGCGAGCATCACCGTGCCGGACGGGGTCCCGTCGGTCGCCCACAGCTCGTCGCCGTGCACGCCGTCGTCGGCGCCGAAGAACGCCATTCCGCCGAGCGCCACGCTTTGGGAGAAGAACGGGGGCGAATCCAGCGCCGCGTTCGACGACGCGCCGCCCGGCCGGATGTCCTTCAGCATCGAGGTGCCGGCGGGCGTTCCGTCGGTGATCCACGGCTCGGAGCCGTGGACGACGTCGTCGGCGAAAAACACCAATCGGCCGTCGAGCGCGACGGTCCGGTGCGGGTCCGAGCTCGCCGCTCCCGGGGCGAGGTCGCCGAGCCTCAGCGTACCCTCGGGCGTGCCGTCGCTCACCCACGGCTCGCGCCCGTGGCCCACCTCCGCGGCCGAGAAGAACACGCGATCGCCGAAGGCGGTGATCCACCTCGGGTGCGAGCCGACGATCCCGGGGACGAGGTCGGCGACCAATCGCGTCCCTTCGCCGGTGCCGTCGCTCGTCCACAGCTCCTGGCCGTGCACCCCGTCGTGCGCGAGAAAGAACAGCCGGTCGCCGACGCCGGTGATTTCCTGGACCCAACCCCAGCAGCGGCCGGGGCAGATGTCGCGGACCCTCCAGGTGCCCTCGGCAGTGCCGTCGCTGCGCCAGAGCTCGGGTCCGGTGACGCCGTCGTCGTGCTGGAAGTAGGCCACGCCGTCGAGGACGATCGTGCTCGGCAGCAGTCGTTCGAGGAACTGCCGGTCGGCGGCGCGATCGGAGAGGTCGGCGAGGAGCCGCGCCGGCTGGGCGGCGGCGGGGGACGCCACGAGCGGCGGCAGGAGCACCGCGGCGACACAGGCCGCGCGGACAAGGCGGGTCGGCAGGCGCATGTCGTTGTCCGATCGAACGGCGATCGCTTTGTACGTACCTTATCAAGCGCGAGCCGCCGCCTTGCCACCCCCTCCGCCGCGTGGGATCATCCGCCGCGGCCCTTCCGCCACCGAACGACCGAGCGCACCCGACCGCCCGTGACCCTCCCCAGCGGCCTCGACGACTTCGCCCCCGCGCCCGCCGCGGGGATGCCCGGCGCCGCCCCGGCGACCGGCCCGGCCGCCGTGCCGCACGTGGTCGCCTGGAACCTCACCCAGCGCTGCAATCTCGCCTGCGCGCACTGCTACATCGCGGCGGGGCCGTGGCACGGGGCGGGGGGGGAGCTGTCGACCGACGAGTGCCGGCGGATCGCCGACGAGGTGCTGGCGGAGAACCCGGCGCCGCTGTTCATCCTCTCGGGGGGCGAGCCGCTGCTGCGGGACGACCTCGAGGAGATCGCCGCCCACGCCGCGCGCGGCGGCGCCACGGTGGTCGTGGGCACCAACGGGACGCGGCTGACCGAGGCGCGGATCGCCTCGCTCCAGGCCGCCGGGGTGCGCGGGGTGGCGATCTCGATCGACTCGCTCTCGGAGCGCTACCACGACCGCTTCCGCCACGGCACCGGGGCGCTCGCCGACTCGCTGGCCGCCGTCGAGCGCCTGCGCCGGGCGCGGCTCGACTTCGTGGTGCAGACGACGCTCTCGCGCGGCAACCGGGCGGAGCTGCCGGCGCTGGTCTCCTGGGCGGCCGAGGCCGGGGCGGTGTGCTTCAACCTCTACTTCCTGGTCGAGACCGGGCGCGGCGAGGGGATGCACGGACTCGCACCGGAGGAGAACGACGCCGTCCTCGCCGAGCTGGTCGAGCTGGGGCGGCGCCATCGCGGCGCGATGATGGTGCGCTCGAAGTGCCAGCCGCAGATCATGCGCCACGTCTACGAGGCGGACCCCGACTCGCCGCTGCTGCACTACGCCACGCGCTGCCCGTGCGGGGTGCAGTACTGCCGCATCACGCCGGAGGGGAAGGTGACGCCGTGCCCGTACCTGCCGGTCGAGGCGGGCGACCTCAGGCGGCAGAGCTTCGCCGAGGTGTGGCACCGCTCGCCGGTGTTCGCCGAGATCCGCGGCGGCGGGCTCGGCGGGCGCTGCGGGCGCTGCGAGTACCGCGAGGTGTGCGGCGGCTGCCGGGCGCGGGCGTGGGCCGCCTCGGGCGACCTCCTCGCCGAGGACGCCTCCTGCGCCTACCATCCGGACGGCGAGCGCCCGCTGATCGCGCTCGCCCGCGCCTCCACCTACGGCGAGTCGGCGCCGCTCGAGCTCCAGTGGAGCGCCGAGGCGCGGGCGCGGGTGGAGCGCATCCCGTCGTTCGTGCGCGGCGTGGTGACGCGGCGGGTGGAGGACTACGCGCGCCGCAACGGCCATCCCGAGGTCACCGGCGAGCTGCTCGACGCCATCCGCCGCGAGATGCCGATCGACTTCTCGAAGCGGCGGCCGTTCTTCGCGGGGGGAGGGGAGTAGGGGAGGGACGGCGGCGGCCGCCGGCGCCGCGGAAGGACGCGACACTGCCGGCGTGGAGGCGGCGGAGCCCGTGGCGACCGGCAACGCGCGGGCACGGCGCCGATCCCGCGGCGCCATGCCCGCGCCGGTCCTCAGCGCACCGGCTCGGCCCTGCCG
>DATABP010000071.1:0-1693 GCA_036259515.1 Thermoanaerobaculia bacterium
CGGCCCCGAGGCGCCGATCGTCCACGACCCCGAGGCCGCCGCCGAGCTGTCGGCCGCCTTCGCGGCGCTCGCCGCGCTCCCCTCCTACCGCCAGACGCAGCAGGACCTCGAGCCGGTCGCCGGCGAGCCGCAGACCGTCGAGCATCTCGGCGACGGGCGGATGCGGATGCTCCAGGAGGACACCGCCGGCCCGTGGCACGGCACCTCCGAGACCGTCCTCCGGCCCGGCCGCGCCGCCTACCGCTTCACCTCGCCGGACCTCGACGCCCACCTCGCCACGCTGCGCGCCCGCCAGCGCGCCGCGACGCTGGTCAGCGTCGGCTCGCAGATCCGCGACATCCTCCAGGGGGCGGCGCTGGGGCCGATGGGGCTGCTCCAGGCGGGGCTGTCGCTCGCCGGCACGGCGCGCGGCGGCCTCCTGGGCGGGCTCGCCGACGAGGACCTCTACGGCAAGTGGCACTGCGTCGACCTGCCGGAGCTGCCGATCCCGGCGACCGCCGGCGTCGAGGGGGCGGAGGCGGCGGCGCTGCCCGACGGCACCGTGGTCGAGCGCCTGCCGGCGGGCGAGATCGACGGCGAGCGGGTGCGCGGCTACCGCAGCGAGACGGACTCCGGCGGCGCCACCCTGGCCTACCTCACCTGGGTGTCCGAGGCCACCGGGCTGCCGCGGCGGAGCGAGCTGACGATCGACATGCCCGGCTTCCACAGCCGCTCGCGAACGGACTACGAGACCGGCGGCGAGGTGGCCGCCTTCGAGCCGCCGCCCTGCCTCGACGAGGGCGGCGGGGCCGGGTCGAGCCGCCCATAGCCCGGAAAACGAAGGGGCGGGCGCCGCGCGGCACCCGCCCCTCGGTGGTCTCGGCTCTCGCCGGCGGCCTACTCGCCGCTGGCGGCCGGCTCGGCCGGCGGCTTCTGGCGGTTCGCCTCGACGGTGAGGAGGATCGTCACCTCGTCGCCGAGCACCGCCCCGCCGGCGTCGAGCGCCCGGTTCCAGGTCACCCCGTACTCCTTGCGGTCGATGGTGAACTCGGTCTGGAAGCCGGCCTTGTCGCCGAGCACGCCGAGCACCTGGACGGGCACCGTCACCTCCTTGGTGACGCCCTTGATCGTCAGGTCGCCGGTCACCGCCAGCGTGTCGTCGCCGAGCGGCGCCACCTTCTTGCTGGTGAAGGTCCAGGTCGGGTACTTCTCGACCTCGAAGAAGTCGGGCGAGCGCAGGTGGTTGTCGCGCTGGTCGTTGTTGGTGTCGATCGACGCCGCCTGGACGGTCAGCTCGACCGAGGAGGCGGCCGGGTTCGCGGCGTCGTAGACGATCTGGCCGCCGAAGTCGCGGAAGCTGCCCGGCACGTTGGTCACGAAGTGACGCACCGAGAAGGCGACGTTGGTGTGCGGCTTGTCGATCGTCCACGTCTCGGCGGCCGCCGGCGCGGCGAGCGCCAGCGCCAGGAGCGCGACGGCGAGGAGAGGGGCGGTGCGGGATCTCATGCTCTGGTCCTCCATCGGGAATGCGGCCCGCCGAAAGAGCCGGCCGAATCGTTGCGTCACTCGTTGTGCTTCCTGCGAAGAGCTTCGGCGACGAAGTATACGTCGAGGCGCTCTCGGGCGGAGATCTCCCGGGCTAGCCGGCGAGCTGCTCGCGCACCGCCCGGGCCACCTCGGCGAGCGCCTCGGGAAGCTTCTCCGGCTGCTTGCC
>DATABP010000072.1:0-2662 GCA_036259515.1 Thermoanaerobaculia bacterium
GGCCACCGCGAGCTGGCGCGCGACATCAAGCTGACCCTGAAGCGCCCCGACTTCGAGCGCGCCCGCCGCTTCACCCTCTCCTTCCAGGTCGAGGACGACGAGCAGCGGGTGGTCGACGCCGTCCGTGGCTTCGAGGTCGACCTCGGCGAGCCGGGCTCGGCGGCCAAGCTGATGCTGCGCCTCAACATCGCGCTCCAGGCGAAGGAGTAGCGGCCCGCCGTGCGCGACGACGGCGGAGCGCCGATCCTCGATCCCGAGACGCCGCTGGTCGTCCCCGACCTCCTGCCCGTCCTGCCGCTCAAGGACACCGTCGTCTTCCCGTACATCATCGTGCCGCTGTCGGTCGCGCGCGCCGCCGACGTGGCGGCGGTCGACCGCGCGCTGTCGGACGACCGGCTGGTGCTGCTCGCCGCCCAGCGCTCGCCGCTCGAGGACGATCCCGGCCCCGGCGACCTCCACCCGATCGCCACCGTCGGCCAGATCATGCGCATGCTGAAGCTGCCCGACGGGCGCATCCGCATCCTCGTCCAGGGGCTGGCGCGCGTCGAGGTCGAGCACGTGGCGGCCGGCGACGGCTTCCTCCAGGCGCAGATCGCGCGGCTCGACGAGGAGTCGCCGGAGGAGTCGCTCCAGGTCGAGGCGCTGATGCGGAGCGTCAAGGAGGCGCTCGACCGCGCCGCCGGGCTCGGCAAGGGGATCTCCCCCGAGGTGCTGGTGATCGCCGCCAACGTCGCCGAGCCGGGGCGGCTGGCCGACCTCGTCGCCTCGAACCTCGACCTGTCGCTCGACGAGGCGCAGACGGTGCTCGAGATCTCGGAGCCCGAGGAGCGCCTGCTCCACGTCTCCGGCCTCCTCACCCGCGAGATCCAGGTGCTCACCGTCCAGGAGGAGATCTCGTCCCAGGCGCGCGGCGAGATGGACAAGAGCCAGCGCGAGTACTTCCTGCGCCAGCAGCTCAAGGCGATCCAGGGCGAGCTCGGCGAGGAGGAGGACGTCGCGCTGGAGGTCGCCGCCTACCGCGAGCGGGCGGTCGAGCGCGGCATGTCGGCCGAGGCGATGGAGGAGATGGAGCGCCAGATCCGCCGCCTCGAGCGCAGCCACCCGGAGAGCGCCGAGACGGCGATCCTGCGGAGCTACCTCGATTGGCTGACCGCGCTGCCGTGGGCGACCTGGAGCGACGACGACCTCGACCTCGACCACGCCAAGGCGGTGCTCGACGAGGACCACTACGGCCTGGAGCGCGTCAAGGAGCGCATCCTCGAGTACCTCGCGGTGCGCAAGCTCAACCCGGCGGCCAAGGGGCCGATCCTCTGCTTCGTCGGCCCGCCGGGCGTGGGCAAGACCTCGCTCGGCCGCTCGATCGCCCGCGCGCTCGGCCGCCGCTTCGTGCGCCTGGCGCTGGGCGGCGTGCGCGACGAGGCGGAGATCCGCGGCCACCGGCGCACCTACGTCGGCGCGCTGCCCGGCCGCGTGCTCCAGGGGCTGCGCCAGGCCGGCACCTCGAACCCTGTCTTCATGCTCGACGAGATCGACAAGCTGGGCGCCGACTTCCGCGGCGACCCGGGGGCGGCGCTCCTCGAGGTGCTCGACCCGGAGCAGAACTCCACCTTCAGCGACCACTACCTGGCGCTGCCCTACGACCTCTCGCGGGTGATGTTCATCACCACCGCCAACCTGCTCGACCCCATCCAGCCGGCCTTCCTCGACCGCATGGAGGTGATCCGGCTGACCGGCTACACCGAGAACGACAAGCGCGAGATCGCCCGCCGCCACCTCGTCCCAAAGCAGCTCGCCGAGAACGGGCTGTCCGAGAACGAGCTGGTGTTCGGCGACGGCGCGGTGCGGCGGGTGATCGCCGACTACACCCGCGAGGCCGGGCTGCGCAACCTGGAGCGCGAGCTGGCGGCGATCTGCCGCAAGGTGGCGGTCGAGGTGGCGCGCGGCCACCGCAAGGACGGCGGCCCGGCGCGGGTGGAGGCGGAGCAGGTCCCCGAGCTCCTCGGGCCGCCGCGCCACTTCAGCGAGGAGCTCCTCGCCAAGGACCGCGTCGGGGTGGCCACCGGGCTGGCGTGGACCGCCGCCGGCGGCGACGTGATGCTGATCGAGGTCGTCGCCCTGCCCGGCAAGGGCAAGCTGCTCTTGACCGGCCAGCTCGGCGAGGTGATGCGCGAGTCGGCGCAGGCGGCGCTCTCGTACGCCCGCGCCTACGCCGGCCTCCACGGCCTCCAGGGCGCCGACTTCTTCGCCCGCCACGACGTCCACGTCCACGCGCCGGCCGGCTCGATCCCCAAGGACGGCCCCTCGGCCGGCATCACCATCGCCACCGCCATCCTCTCGGTGCTCCTCGACCGCCCGGTCGACCGCCGGCTGGCGATGACCGGGGAGATCACCCTGCGCGGCGACGTGCTGCCGATCGGCGGTGTGCGCGAGAAGGTGATGGCGGCGAAGATCGCCGGCGTCGGCCGGGTGCTCCTGCCGCGGCTCAACCAGCGCGACCTCGCCGAGGTGCCGGCGGCGATCCGCCAGGGGATCGAGGTCGAGCTGGTCGACCACATGGACCGCGTCCTCGAGCTGGCGCTCGCCGCGCCGCCGCCGAAGCCGCCCCGCCCGCGCCGCCCGCCGCCCCGCCGCGCCCCCGCCCAGGCCGGCGCCTGACCCGGCG
>DATABP010000073.1:0-9826 GCA_036259515.1 Thermoanaerobaculia bacterium
GGTCTCGGCGTCGCCGAGACGACCGGCCCGCTCGCCGTCGCCCGCGCCGCCGCCGCCCGCTGGGGCGCCGCGGCGGCGCCGGCCGAGCGCATCGTGGCGCTCTACGTCAAGGAGAGCTTCGGCGGGACGCGCCTCGACGACGCCGAGCGGTCGGCGCTCGGCCCGGCGCTCGACGAGCTGCGGCGGGCGCTCCGCGAGCGGCCGGCATGACATCGGCAGGCCACTGCCGAGGACCCCGGAGGACCCATCGATGACCACCCACCCCGCCCCGATCCGCCCCGCCCGCCGCCTCGCCCCGACCGCCGCGCTCGCCGCGGCGCTCGCCGTCACCCTGGTGGCGGCGCCTCGGGCGCTCGCCTGCTCCTGCACCCAGCCGGGCCCGCCCGCCGTCGAGCTGGAGAACGCCGACGCCGTCTTCTCCGGCCGCGTGCTCTCGGTCGAGCCGATCGGCGACCGCGGCGCCTACCGCCGCCAGGCGGTGCGCTTCGCCCTCGCCTCGGCCTGGAAGGGCGTGCCGGAGGGCGACGAGGTGACCGTCACCACCAGCGCCGACGGCGCCACCTGCGGCTACTCGTTCGAGGTCGGCGAGGAGTACCTGGTCTACGCCCACGGCGACCCGGGCGAGCTGACCACCGGCCTCTGCACCCGCAACGACCGCCTCGACCGCGCCACCGAAGACCTCACCGCCCTCGGCGAGCCCACCCGCAAGGTCGACCGGCAGGCCGCCAAAGTCCCCGCCTGCTGAAGCCCCCGATCGACCCGCTTGGGTTGGGGTCTTCTTCGCCCGCCGCCGTCGCCGGGGTTCCCCCTTCGCCCGCATTCCCTTCACCGGGGTTTGGGGGTTTCTTCCGCCCGCAGTACCGGCCTCCGCCGCCGGCCGCGGTGGCCCCGGCACTCGATCAGTACGCGTTGTGCCGCAGCCCGTGCCGGAGCGTCATCCACAGGATCTTCAGATCCAGCCCCAGCGACCAGTTCTCGATGTAGTAGAGGTCGTACTGCAGCCGCTTCTTGATCGACGTGTTGCCGCGCCACCCGTGCACCTGCGCCCAGCCGGTGATCCCCGCCTTCACCCGGTGGCGCAGCATGTACTGCGGGATCTTGTGCTTGAACTCGCGGACGAAGGCCGGCCGCTCCGGGCGCGGCCCGACGATCGACATGTCGCCGGTGAACACGTTCCAGAGCTGCGGCAGCTCGTCGAGCGACCAGCGGCGCAGGAACTGCCCCACCCGGGTGCGCCGCGGGTCGTCCTTGATCGCCCACACCGGGCCGGTCGACACCTCGGCGTCCACCCGCATCGAGCGGAACTTCCAGATCATGAACGGCCGCCCGTCGAGCCCCATGCGCTCCTGGCGGTAGAGCACCGGGCCGCGGTCCTCGAGCCAGATGGCGAGCGCGATGACCGGCAGCACCGGGACGAGCGCGAACAGCGCGCCGGTGGCGACGGCGACGTCCATGCCGCGCTTGACCATCGAGCTCCAGCCCTGGAGCGGCACCTGCGACAGATTGATCACCGGCATGCCGTCGACGTCCTCGAGCGTCGCCTTGACGGTGGCGTACTGGAGGATGTCCGGCACCAGCTTGACCTCGACGCACTCGCGCGCCACCTCCTGGAGGAGGCGCAGCATCTTGCGGTAGGCGTCGAGCGGCAGCGCGATGAACACCTGGTCGACCGCGCGCTCGGCGATCGCCGTCTCCACCTGCCGGGTGCTGCCGATCACCGGCACGCCGGAGAAGCTCTTGCCGAGCTTGTTCGGGTCGTCGTCGAGGAAGCCGACGACGTCGAGGCCGAGCTCGCGGTGGGCGACCAGCTTGGCGGTGATCTCCCGCCCCAGCGCCCCGGCGCCGACCACCAGGATGCGCTGCAGGTTGCCGCCGGCCAGCCGCCGCCGGCGGAGCGCGCCGCGCAGCAGCAGCCGCCCGGAGGCGGAGAGCGTCAGGTCGACCACGGCGAAGAGCGCGACGAAGGCGCGGCTGTAGGTGTAGTACTCGAAGGTGCCGTCGGGGCGCATGGCGCCCGGCGGCCGGTACCAGGCGAGGAACACCGACAGGAGCACGGTGGCGAGCAGAACGGCGACGAGCAGGGTGAGCATCTCGTCGACCCGGCTGCGCCCGCGGCGCACCTGGTAGAGGCCGTGGAAGTAGAAGACGACCGGCCACAGCACGAGCACCACCGGCAGCAGCTTGGCGTAGGGCAGCCAGCTCTCCGGCGGGTTCTTGCCGAACGGCTCGAGCAGCGGGTCGAAGCGCAGCCAGTAGGCGAGCGAGAACGCCGCCAGGGCGGCCACGAGGTCGACCGCGACGTAGAGGCCGGCGGTCGTGCGGTGGCGGGTGCGGATCACGCGGGGTTCCTCCCCGTTCGCAGCAAAGGATCGATCAAGGCACGGAATCCCTCGCGGAAGGCGGCGGTGGAGAAGGTCTCGGCCCGGGCGCGAAGGTCCAACGAATTGAACCGCATCCGGCGGCAGTTGTCAACGGCCGCGGCGAGCGCGGAGGCGTCGCCGGCGCCGCGGTAGAGGACGCCGTGGGCGCCGTCCTCGACGACGTCGAGCACTCCTCCCTCGGCGAGCGCCACCACCGGGGTGCCGCAGGCGAGCGCCTCGACGCTGGCGATCCCGAAGTCCTCCACCCCCGGCTGGACGAAGCAGGCGGCGCCGCGGTAGAGGCGGCGGAGCTCCTCGCCGCCCACCCGGCCGGCGAAGCGGACGCCGGGGCCGCCGGCGCCCGCCAGCCCGCGCAGCCGCTCGGTCTCCGGCCCGGTGCCGACGACGACCAGCGGCAGGCCGATCGCGCGGCAGGCGGCGATCGCCAGGTCGACCCGCTTGTAGGGGGCGAGCGCGGAGACCATCAGCGCGTACGGCCCGCCCGCGCCGCCGCCGCCGTCGCCGGCCGGGGTGAAGAAGTCGACGTCCACCGGCGGCGCCAGCACCGCCGCCTCGCGCCGGTAGTAGCGGCGGATGCGGCGCGCCACGAAGCGCGAGTTGGCGACGAAGAGGTCCACCCGCGGCGCCGAGGCGACGTCCCACTGCCGCAGCCAGGCGAGGACCAGCCCGCGGAGGCGCGCCGCCGCCCCGCGCCGGCGCGGGAAGTAGGCGTGCTCCTGGTCCCAGGCGTAGCGCATCGGGCTGTGGCAGTAGCAGACGTGGACGGCGCCGGGGTGCGGGATCGCCCCCTTGGCGACGCAGTGGGAGGTCGAGATCACCAGCTCGTAGCCGCCGAGGTCGAAGTCCTCGACGGCCGCCGGGAAGAGCGGCAGCCACCACCGGTAGTGCCGCTCGATGCCCGGCTTCCCCTGGAGGAAGCTGGTGACGATCGGGTGCGCCTCGAGCCGCTCGCCCACCGAGCCCGGGAAGTGGAAGAGGGTGTGGATCGGCGCCCCGGGGAAGAGCGCGCAGACCTCCTCGAGCACCTTCTCGCCGCCGCGCAGGCCGGTCAGCCAGTCGTGGACCAGCGCGGTGCGCGGCGCGGGCGGCGGCGCGGGAGGGGCGGGCGGGGCCGCAGGCGGCGCGGCGCTCAACCCGGCGGCCTCTCGCCGGGGTGGCCGGGCTCCTCCGGGCGCCCGCTCCACAGCCGGCCGCGGGCGGCGTAGGAGTCCATCGCGGCGCGGTAGATCTCCAGCGTCCGCTCGGCGGTGCGCCGCCACTGGAAGGCCTCGGCGCGGCGCAGCCCGAGGCGGGCGAGCGAGGCGCGGTGCTCGGGGTCGCTCATGCACTGCACGATGGCGCCGGCGATCGAGTCGACGTCGAGCGGGTCGACGAGGTGGGCGTGCCCCTCGGCGATCTCCTTGAGCGCCGAGTTCTCCGAGGTGATCACCGGGAGGCCGGAGGCCATCGCCTCGACCACCGGCAGGCCGAAGCCCTCGTAGAGCGTCGGGTAGAGGAACAGCGTCGCCCCCTGGTAGAGGGCGGGCAGCGCCTCGTTGGCCACGTGGCCGAGCATCCGCACCTCGGCGCCGATCCCGAGCTGCTCGGCCCGCTGCTCGAGCTTGAAGGTCGCCGGCCCGCGGTGGCCGACGCAGACCAGCCGGGCGTCGAACGGCCGCCGCTGCCGCGCGCGGGCGAACGCCTGGATCACGTTGTCGAGGTTCTTGTGCGGCTTCGTCGGGTTGCCGACGAACAGGAGGTAGGGCCGCTCGATCTCGAGCTGGCGCAGCCAGCGGTCGACGTCCTCGGCCGGCAGACGCCGCCGGAACTGGTCGTCGACCCCGTTGTAGACCACCTGCACCTTGCCCGAGTCGACCTGGAAGTAGCGCGCCAGGTCGGCCTTGGTGTTCTTCGACACCGCGATGATGCGGTCGCCGCGCGACAGCGTCCGCCGGATCATCCGCTGGGCGTAGAAGAAGGCGAGCCGGTTGGGCAGGAACTCCGGGTAGAGGAGGTGGATGACGTCGTGGATGGTCGCCACCACCGGGCAGGGCACCGCCGCCGGCAGCACGTAGTGGGTCGCGTGGTAGAGGTCGACGCGCAGCCGGAAGAGCCGCCACGACAGCGCCGCCAGCTCGCGGATCGAGTACACCGGCGAGCGCTCCTGGAGCACCCGGAAGTTCTCCGGCAGGTCGAGCGGGAAGTCCTTGGCCGCCGTGCGCGACAGCAGCACGTAGCGGTTCTCCCGGTCGATCTCGGCGAGCTGGGCGACCAGGTTGCGGACGTAGGTGCCGATGCCGAAGTCCTCGATCTTGCGGGCGTCGATGCAGAAGTCGTGCGGCACGGCGCGGATTGTACGGCGCGGGGGCGCGGCGGGCGTCGTCAGCCGAGCGCCTCCCGGAACACCTCCTCCATCCCCGCCGCGGCGCGGTCCCAGCCGAAGCCGGCGGCGCGGGCGCGGCCGCGGGCGGCGAGGTCGGCGGCCAGCGCCGGGTCCTCGACCAGGCGGCGGAGGGCGTGGGCCAGCGCGCGGGTGTCGCGGGGGTCGACGAGGAGGGCGGCGTCGCCGGCGACCTCGGGGAGGCTCGAGACGTCGGAGGTGACCACCGGGACGCCGCAGGCCATCGCTTCGAGCACCGGGAGGCCGAAGCCCTCGTAGAGCGACGGGTAGGCGAAGGCGGCGGCCGCCTGGTAGAGGGCGAGGAGGCGGTCGTCGTCGACGTGGCCCAGGTGGCGCAGGCCGAGCGGAGCGAGGGCGGCCAGGCGGCGGCGGAAGCTCCAGGACTCCCATCCGGGCGCGCCGACGAGCACCAGCGGCGGGAAGTCCGGGTCGGCGGCCACCAGCGCCTCCCAGGCGGTGAGCAGGGTGGGGAGGTTCTTGCGCGGCTCCAGGGTGCCCACGGCGAGGAGGTAGCCGCGCGGCGCGCCGAGGGCGGCGCGGGTGGCGGCGATCGCCTCGGGATCGCCCGGGCGGAAACGGGGGTCGACGCCGTTCCGCACCACCCGCACCCGGTCGCGCGCCTCCGGGAAGTGGAAGGCGAGGTCGTCCGCCGTCGCCCGCGAGATCGCCACCACCCGCCGCGCCGCCGCCAGCGAGCGTCCCAGGAACGGCAGGATCGACCAGCGCACGCGGGCGGTGTGCGCCTCGGGGAAAAGGAGGGCGGTGAGGTCGTGCACGGTGACCACCGCCGGCACCGGGCAGCGCCACGGCAGGGTGGCGAGCGGCGACCAGAAGAGGTCGACGTCGCCGGCGGCGAGCCGCGCCGGCAGCCGGGTCTGCTGCCAGACGACGCCGAGCGGCGCCGGCTGGGTCTCCAGCGCGACGCCGGCGGCGGCGAGCGGGGCGGGCTCGCGCACCGGCCGCTGGGAGAGGCCGAGGTAGCGGAAGGCGCCGGCGGCGCCCGCCGTCCGTTTCCCCCGCTCCGGCGCCGTCAGCTCCGCGAGGAGCGCCCGGGTGTAGACCCCGATCCCCGTCGCCTCCGGCACCAGCGCGCGCAGGTCGACGGCGACGGTGGCGGGGTGATGGGAGCCGGAGTGGAGGCTCACGTGGTCGCGTTCCGGGGCTACGGCAGGATGCGGAACACCGCATCGCCGGCTTCGGGATCGTCGAAGACCTGGGTGACGCCTGGCGTTTGGCCCTGGCGAACGGCATCCGTCCAGCGACTGAGCTCCCGTCGTTCCCATTGTCTCATCCCAGCGGTGTGGATCACCACGTGCGAGACTCCCCACGTTCGCAGGGTGGTCAGCACGGCCGGGTCGGGCACCGGCCAGCAACAGATCTCGCGCAGCTCCTCGTAATGACGGGGGAAGTGGCCGCTGAACCCGTTGACGATCGGTTTCCAGTGAGCCGTCGAGCGGACCATGTAGACGACTTCCCTGGGTGGGGGGAGGAGCGGTAGCTCGAGGATCGCATCGACGCCCGGCTCGCGATCCAGCCAGTGATAGACGTCGGCGAGCTCATGCCGCTTCTCGACCGGGTGCCACTCGATCCCGGTGGGCGCCAGCTCCCAGCCTACGAGGGCGATCAGGAGCGCCGAGGCGGCGAAACGTCCCGTCCGCGAAGGGAGCGAGTGTCGGAGTGCGTCCGTGCCCCGCCCACAGAGGAGCGACAGCGCCAGCAGGGCGAAGGGGAAGAACCGCGACGGGACGCGCATGGCCGCGAGCCCCGGCACCGCCTCGCTGAGTGGCTCGTAGAAGACCGGGAAGCAAAGGGCGAGGGCAACGACACCCGCCACCAGGATGCCATCGCCCGCCTCGCCGCGGTGTAGGGATGGCGGCCGATGCGGGCGGGTTCGTCGCCGCCACCCCGCCCACACGGCCAGGATGGCGATCAGCAGTGCGCCGAACGCCGTATAGAACGCTCCGGGCCGGCTGAGCACAGGCGGCAACCGGTCCGTCAGGATGCCGAGCGTGAAGAGGTCGGCGACGATCACGGCGAGTACGACGAGAGCGACGAGCGCCACGGCGACGGGGCTGCCTCTGTGGAGCGGCGCGGTACGAGGCCGGTTCCGCCGTCGCCACGTCGCGACGGCCCCGCCGAGCAGCAGGACCGTCGGCAGCACGCCGAGGAAGAAGCTCTTCTCCGCGTACCAGGAGGTCGGCCCCGGGTATCCGGCGGTCAGAGGGCGCAGGAGCGGCGTGAGGATCTCGAAATGTGGGTTGAACATCGAGGGCGTGACGAAGGACAGCAGGGTGGCGCCGAAAAGTTTGAAGTTCTCGGCACCCCAAGACGCTCGGCCGCCGCTGAAGACGAAGTATGGAGCGAGCGCTGCGGCGGCCATCGCGGCCGCGAGAGCCCCTGTCGGCAGCAGGATGCGCATGCTTCGGGGGCGCAAGATCTCCCGCCATCCGGGTCCAGCGAGAGCCCGGTAGAGCAGCAACGCGAGGAGCGGGAAATGGATCATCGAAGCCAGATAGCTACCCCCGCCGACGTGGAGCGCGTAGAACAGGAGGAATCCGATGGCGGTGGTGATCCGGGGTGAAGCGATCACCCGGTCGAAGAGCCAGAGGACGGCAGGGACCCATTGGTAGCTGGCGACCTGCAGATGGGGGAGCTGGCTCCAGTGGTACGGAGCGAATGCGTAGATCATCCCGCCGAGAAACGCCCCTGGTCGCGATGCGCCGCAGGCTCGCAACACGAGTGCGGCGGTGACGCCAGAGAGCGGATACGCGATGAACAGCAGGGCGTTGTAGGTCGCGACCGCGGCCCCGCCGGTGAGTGGCCGCAGCATCAGGCCCTGGAGCGCCAAGCCGAACAGGTGGTCCGACAGCAGCAGTGAATGATCGAGCGGGAAGAAGAAGTTGGCTCCGAACGGATTCGGAAGGCCGAGCAGGATCTGGCGCTGCATCCACTCCAGCACGTAGAGGACGTACAAGGGATCGCCGAGATCGGGCGCGACTCGGTCACGCCAGACCTGGTGGAAGGGCCGGAGATAGAGGAGCGCGAGACCGGTGTAGGCGGAGAGCGCGATGGCCGTTTCGGCGGCCGGCCGCATCCAGGCGCGGCGGGCGAGATCTTCGCGCGGCATCGCGCAAACTCTAGCAGTGCCACCGCGGACGCACGGGGGCCGCTCGTCGCGAACGACCCCGTGCGTTCAACACCTCAGTGGCCGATGCACTGCAGGAGGATCTGATCGGTGTAGGTCTGGATGTTGCCCGAAGCGTGGCCGGCGGAGACCGCCGCGACGACGTCGAGTGTGGGGCAGTTGGAGGAGTTGACATGGGTAACGGTCAGGGAATTGCCCAGCACCGTGGTGTTCAGCATGCAGCTGACGCCGATGCCGAGGTCCACCAGCGAGCGGACGATCCCTGTCGTGTTGTTGGTCACCGACGCCCCTGTGCCGCAAGACGCGCCGGTGCCGAACCACGGGCGGGTGCCGACCGAGATGCCAACGTCCCAGTGCGTGCGGCTCCCGGTCCACATGGTGTTGTCGTGAACCGAGCTGCCGAGGAAGTCGAACTGGCCGCCACCCGTCAACGGATCGACCACCAGCCCTCCGTACGCGGAGTTGCCGGCGTTGAGGATGAGGTTGTAGCGCACCTGGGACTGCTGGCTCTCCATGTCGGAACGGAAGAGCACGATCGGCACATCGGTCGCATCGATGATCTCGTTGTGCTCGACGATCGCGTTGCCGCAGGCGATGCTGAGGCCGTCGGTCCACTGCACGTCGAGGTGGCTGCTCGAGTAAGCCGTCACCAGGTTGCCGCGGATCGTGTTGCTGTCACAGGGGATATTCCAGCCGACGGCTTGCAGGGTCGACCAACCGCGGCTGTTGTCCATGCGGCAGTTCTCGACGGTCGTTCCCGTGCCGCCGTAGAGACGGACGTTGATCGCGTCGGAGACGAAGTTCTGGGGCAGATTGCGGGTCCCGTCGACCCACACGTGCCGGAGCTTCGATCCGCTGTTGAGCTTCACCATCTCGGCGTTGAAGGCCGAGCTCCGCACGAGCCGGCCCATCAGCGCGTACTTCTTGCGAGCCGGCAGACCGGTGGTGGCGAGAGTCACCCCGCTCGGGACGACCAGAGTGGTCGTGAGCTGGGTCACCGACTTCTGGGCCAGGAAAACGGTGCCTCCCGAAGGTGTCGCATTGAGCAGTGCCTGGAGCTGTGCTCCGGTCCCGCCCTGGAAGCCGGTCGTGGTGACCGGCAGGTTGATGACGGGATGGGTACCCCAGTTGTAGCTGGTGACGAAGGCGCTGCAGATGGTCGCGGCGAGGTTCGAGAACTCGGTGCTGTTGAGGAAGTTGTCCACCGTGGTGTTCCAGGAGGTGCCGCTGTTGAGATCGTTGAGGAAGAAGTTGAAGCCGCTCGCATCCGGCTCGCGGTTCAGCACTCCGCGGTAGAGGGCGAGCAACTTCGCGGCGTTGTCGTAGCCGAAGCCGTTGAACTCGCCGGAGGTGTAGACGTTCCGGGCGTAGTTCTTCAGGCGAGTCAGCGTGCAGCCATTGGCTGCGAAATCGGTACTCGCCGCTTTCCACGAGCTCTGATCGGGGATGCGACCGAGACCTTCGCTGTAGATCTTGGCGATGAACTGGTCGGGTACCACCGCACCGGCAGGCAGCGCTAACACGGAAGAGCTCAGCAGGATCGTCAGCAAGGACAGCCTGTGGGGCAACGAACGGGACATCGAGTCACCTTTCTCCGGCGGCGGTGGCCGCCGGCATTTCCCGGGCTACCGGATTGCGGCCCGGCTCGGAGTGATGCTCCAGGAACGACGAATATACAGCATATTCAATCATAGCTCAACAGGAATTGCAGAGGATGCAGCGTCTCGGGCGCGTCAACAGCGCCACCCGGTCGGGCTGGCGAGCAGGTCGACCGCGGCGAGGCGGAAGAAGCGGCGCGGCAGGGACCGCTGGTCGCTCGCCGTCGCCATGCCGGGAGGCGACGATCGCAAGCGGCAGGTGACCGGCGGCCCGTCTGCTGCTAGGCTCCCGCCGCTGTCCATCGATTGTCGTCGCGTCGCC
>DATABP010000074.1:0-3251 GCA_036259515.1 Thermoanaerobaculia bacterium
CCTCGCCGCCCCCCTCCGCCGCGACCGCCGCCGGCGCCGGGGCGAAGCGGGGGTCGTCGGCGAAGCGGGCGAAGCGGCGGCGCAGCCGGCGCCAGGAGTCGTCGAGCGCCTGCGGCACCATGCGAACGCCGGCGACCACGCCCATGAAGTTGGTGTCGCCCTGCCAGCGCGGCACGACGTGGAGGTGGAAGTGCCCGGGCACGCCGGCGCCGGCCGCCCGGCCGAGGTTGAGGCCGAGGTTGAAGCCGTCCGGCGAGAGGTCCTCCTCGAGCACCTCCTGGACGGCGAGCACCAGCGGCCAGAGCTCGGCCTGCGCCGCGTCGTCCTCCTGCCGCGGCGAGGCGTGGTGGGCGAGCGGCGCCACCATCAGATGGCCGTTGGTGTACGGGTGACGGTTGAGCATCACCAGGTGGTGGGCGGCGGCGAACACCACCAGCCGCTCCGGCTCGTCGAGCTCGGCCGCGGCGGCGCAGAGGAAGCAGCCCTCGTCCCGCCCCTTGGTCTTGATGTAGTCGTACCGCCAGGGGGTGAAGAGGCTCTCCATGCGGACGGGGGGCGGCGACGACCGACCGGCCCGGAGGCGCGCGGACGCGCCGCCGGGCTAGTCGCCGTTGAGCATCTCCCGCAGCTCCTTGCCGGGCTTGAAGTAGGGGATGCGCTTGGCCGGCACCTCGACCTTGTCGCCGGTCTTCGGGTTGCGGCCGAGGCGCGGCCCGCGGTGGCGGATGCGGAAGCTGCCGAAGCCGCGCAGCTCGATCTTCTCCCCCGCCTTGAGCGAGTCGACGATCGAGTCGAAGACCGTGTTGACGATGATCTCGGCGTGCTTCTTGGTGAGCTGCGTGGACCGCGCCACCTCTTCGACGAGCTCGGCCTTGGTCATCCCGTCCCTGATCGTCACCTCGTCCCCCCCGGGCCGTGCGGCCCCCGTTCTCGAACCCGGCAGACCGGCGTCAGCCGGCCTCCTCCTCCTCGTCCCCCTCGCCGCCCTCGGCCTCCTCGGCCGCCGCGGCGGCCTCGGCGGTCTCCACCACCACCCCCTCCTTGGCCGCCTCGCGGGTCGCCTTGTCGCCGCCGGCGCTGGCCTTGGCGCGCGCCTCGAGCTCCTCGATCTCGTCGGCGGTGGGCTGCACCACGCCGCGCATGGTCAGGCCGACCTTGTGCTCGTCGCCCTCGATGCGCAGGATGCGCGCCCGCACCCAGTCGCCGACCTCGAAGTGGTCGTCGAGCTTGGCGCCCGGCGGCACGTCGATCTCGCTGATGTGGGCGAGACCTTCCAGGCCCTGGTAGATGTCGATGAAGAGCCCGAAGTCGGTGACGTTGACCACCCGTCCCTCGACCGCGTCGCCCACCGAGTGCTCGGCGACGAAGTCGTCCCACTCGTTGGGCATGAACTCCTTGATCGACAGCGAGACGCGCTGGTTGTCGGTGTCGATGTTGGTGATCCGCGCCTTGACCGTGTCGCCCTTCTTGAGCACCTCGGAGGGGTGCTTGATCCGCTTCGTCCACGACATGTCGGAGACGTGGATCAGGCCGTCGATCCCCTCGGTGATCTCGACGAAGGCGCCGAACTCGGTGAGGTTCCTGACCTTGCCCTCGATGATCGAGCCCACCGGATGGCTGTCGGTCAGCTCCTCCCAGGGGTTGCGCTCGATCTGGCGGATGGACAGCGAGATGCGCCGCTGCTGCATGTCGAGCTCGGAGACGATCGCCTCGAGCTCCTGGCCGACGGAGAGGATCTTCGACGGGTTGACCACCTTCTTGGTCCACGACATCTCGGAGACGTGGATCAGCCCCTCGACCCCCTCCTCGAGCTCGACGAAGGCGCCGTAGTCGACGATCGACACCACCTTGCCGTGCACCCGCGAGCCGACCGGATACTTCTTGTCGACCAGCGTCCACGGGTCCTCGAACTTCTGCTTGAAGCCGAGCGAGACGCGCTCCGTCTCGGGGTCGAACTTGAGCACCACCACCTCGACCTCGTCGCCGACCGAGAAGTGCTCGGAGGGGTGGTTGACGCGGCCCCAGGAGATGTCGGTGATGTGGAGCAGGCCGTCGATGCCGCCGAGGTCGATGAAGACGCCGTAGTCGGTGATGTTCTTGACGATGCCGGGGAGCCGGGCGCCTTCCTTGAGCTTGGTCAGCGTCTCGGCCTTCTTCTTCTCCAGCTCCTTCTCGAGCACCGCCTTGCGCGACAGCACGATGTTGTTGCGCCGGCGGTCGAGGTTGATCACCTTGAACTCGAGGATCTGGCCGCGCAGCGACTCGAGGTTCTTGACCGGCTTGATGTCGACCAGCGAGCCGGGCAGGAAGGCGCGCAGGCCGACGTCGACGGTCAGCCCGCCCTTGATGCGGTCGATGATGCGGCCGCGGATGATCGAGCTCGCGTTGTAGGCGTTCTCGATCTCGTTCCAGCGCTGCATCCGCTCGGCCTTCTGGCGCGAGAGGAGCACGTGGCCCTCGACGTCCTCGGTCTTCTCGAGCAGAACGTCGACCTGGTCGCCGACGCCGACCGTCAGCTTGCCCTCGTGGTCGGTGAACTCCTCCTTGGGGATCAGCCCCTCGGACTTGTAGCCGACGTCGACGATCACCGAGTTGCCGGTGACGCCGATGACGCGGCCGCGGACGATCTCGCCCTCGGACAGGTTCTTCATCGACTCGTCGTACATCTCGACGAGCCGCTGGTACTCCTCGTCGCTGATCTCGCGGCCGGCGGACGGCTCCATGTTGAGGATGCGCTCCTCGAACGGCGTCTCGCCCGGCGGCGCCTCGACCTCGGCGGCGGCAGTGGACTGCGACGACTTCTCTTCGCTCGACTCCATGACTCTGGGAAGACCTCCTTCGACTGGGCTCGGGCGGCGCACCGCCCGGCGGCTCCCGCAGGCCCGCGGGACGGGCGCACCGGGAGCGGAGCTCTCGCTTGGGATTTAAGAGCTCGGACGAACGAGTGTACGGCGGCGGGGCCCGGGTGTCAACGGGAGGAGGGGGCGAAAGGCTGTGCTGGTGCGGGGTTGCGGGGGAGGCGGATGAGGGTCACTCCGCCCCCGGCTGCGGGCGGTGGTGGTGAGTGGGGAAAGCATCTCGCCCGTCAGGGGGGCGCTCGAGGCGGGTCGCCGCTGGCGCGGCGATGCGGCCCCCCGGCACTCCCCCTCCCATCCCCGCCAGCGCCATCTCCACCTCCCTCCGCACCTCCCCCTCTCCCTCGGCCTCCCCCACCCGCCCCAACGCCGCCTCCAACGCCTCCCGCGCCGCCT
>DATABP010000075.1:0-4718 GCA_036259515.1 Thermoanaerobaculia bacterium
CGCTGGCAGCCGACGAGGAGGCGCTCCTGCGCTCGATCCGTCGCGCGGTGACCGACGACCTGGCGGCGATCGACCGGTTGCGCGAGGCGGCGGCCCTCGACGAGCGGATCGTCGCCCTGCGCGAGGCGATCGAGCGCGCCCGCGAGCGGCTGGTCGCCGAGCAGGCGCTGGTCGCCGCCGAGGAGCGGCCACGCCTCTCCGCCTTCGCCCGCGCCGGCGTCGGCAACCCCGGCCTCGACTTCCTCGACGACTCCTGGAACGCCTACTGGCTGGCCGGCGTGCGCCTCTCCTGGACGCCGTGGTCGTGGGGCACCAACGAGCGCCGGCGGCAGGCGCTGGAGCTGCGGCGCGAGGCGCTGGCAGCCGACGAGGAGGCGCTCCTGCGCTCGATCCGTCGCGCGGTGACCGACGACCTGGCGGCGATCGACCGGCTGCGCGAGGCGGCGGCCCTCGACGAGCGGATCGTCGCCCTGCGCGAGGCGATCGAGCGCGAGACGCGGGCGCGCTACGAGGAGCGGGTGGTCACCGCGGCGGACTACGTCGACGCCCGCACCGACCTCCTGGAGGCGCGGCTCGCCGCCGCCGGCCACCGCGTGGAGCTGGCGCAGGCCGAGGCGCGGCTCCTCGCCAAGCTCGGGCTGGAGGTGCCGTGATGCGAAACCGCGCGATCGCCGCCTTCGTCGCCCTCGGCACGCTGGCCCTCGTCGCCGGCTGCCGCGAGGCCGACGAGCCGGACGCCTACGGGCACGTCGAGGCCGCCGAGGTCACCGTCGCCGCCGAGGTGGGCGGCGTCGTCGAGCGGTTCTCGCCGCGCCGGGGCGAGCGGCTCGCCGCCGGCGCCGTCGTCGGGTGGATCGACACCGAGCTCGCCGAGCTGGAGTCGCACCAGGTCGCCGCCCAGCGCGAGGCCGCCGCCGCCCGCCTCGACGAGATCGCCGAGCAGGTCGACGTGCTGGAGGCCGAGCTGGCGATCGCCCGCCGCACCGCCGAGCGCACCCGCCGCCTCTTCGACCGGCGCGCCGCCACCGCCGCCGAGCTCGACCGCGCCGACACCGCGACGGCCGTCCTCGGCGAGCGGATCGAGGCCACCCGCGCCCAGGCCGAGGCGGTGCGCCGCCAGGTCGCCGCCGCCGACGCCCAGCTCGCCCAGGTCGCCCGGCGCATCGCCCGGGCGCGCGTCGTCAACCCGATCGCCGGCACCGTGCTCGAGACCTTCGTGCGGGTGGGCGAGCTGGCGGCGCCCGGCCAGCCGCTCTACCGCGTCGCCGACCTCTCCACCGTTGAGGTGCGCGCCTACGTCGCGGAGACGCAGCTCGCCGGCCTCCGCCTCGGCCAGCCGGCGCGGGTGACGGTGGACCTCGGCCGCGAGCGGCGGACGACGCTGCCGGGGACGGTCGCCTGGATCTCGTCCGAGGCGGAGTTCACGCCGACGCCGATCCAGACCCGCGAGGAGCGCGCCGGCCTCGTCTACGCCATCGAGGTGCGGGTGGCGAACGAGGCGGGGCTGCTCAAGATCGGCATGCCGGTCGACGTCGAGCTCGGCGCGGCGCCGGCGGCGGGATGAGCGGCAGGGCGGCCGCCGGCCCCGCGGTCGAGGCCGAGGGGCTCGGCAAGCGCTTCGGCGACACCGCGGCCCTGGCCGACGTCTCGTTCGCCGTCGAGCCGGGCGAGATCTTCGGCCTGATCGGCCCCGACGGCGCCGGCAAGACGACGCTCTTCCGCCTCCTCGCCACCCTCCTCGTCCCCTCCGCCGGGCGGGCGACCGTGCTCGGCCTCGACGTGGTGCGCGGCCTCTGGGGGCTGCGCCGGCGTCTGGGCTACATGCCGGGCCGCTTCTCGCTCTACCCCGACCTCTCGGTCGAGGAGAACCTCGGCTTCTACGCCGCCGTCTTCGGCACCACGATCGAGCGCGAGCGGGAGCGCATCCGGCCGGTGTGGGAGCAGATCGAGCCGTTCCGCGGGCGGCGGGCGGCGGCGCTGTCGGGCGGCATGAAGCAGAAGCTGGCGCTCTGCTGCGCGCTCGTCCACCGGCCCGAGCTCCTCCTCCTCGACGAGCCGACCACCGGCGTCGACGCCGTCTCCCGCCGCGAGCTGTGGGACCTCCTCGCCGACCTCCGCGCCGGCGGGCTGACCGTCCTCGTCTCGACGCCCTACATGGACGAGGCGGGCCGCTGCGACCGCGTGGCGCTGATCCACCAGGGGCGGCTCCTGGCCGTCGATCCGCCCCGGGAGATCGCCGCCGGCTTCGACCGGCCGCTCGTCGCCGTCGCCGTGCGCGACCGCTTCGCCGCGCTGGCCGCGCTCCGCGAGCTGCCGCACGCCGAGAGCGTGCTGCCCTTCGGCGCCACCCTCCACCTCGTCGACCGCCGGCGCGACGCGCCGGCCGAGCGGGTGGCCGCCGAGGTGCGCACCCACCTCGCCGCCCGGGGCTTCGCCGACGCCGAGGTCGCCCCGGCGGCGGCGACCATCGAGGACGTCTTCATCGCGCGGATGGGCGGATGACCGGCGGCGCCGCCGCCCCGGCGATCCGCGCCGTCGGCCTCACCCGCCGCTTCGGCGACTTCACCGCCGTCGACCGCATCGGCTTCGAGGTGGCGCCCGGCGAGGTGTTCGGCTTCCTCGGCGCCAACGGCGCCGGCAAGTCGACGGCGATCCGCATGCTGACCGGGCTCCTCGCCCCCAGCGAGGGCACGGCGACCGTCGCCGGCCACGACGTGGCGACCGAGGCCGAGGCGGTGAAGCGCGCCATCGGCTACATGAGCCAGCGCTTCTCGCTCTACGAGGACCTGACGCCGCGCGAGAACGCCCGCCTCTACGGCGGCGTCTACGACCTGCCGCGGCGCGAGGTCGAGGCGCGCTTCGGCGAGCTGATCGGCCGCCTCGGGCTGGGCGAGGCCGCCGACCAGCGGGTGGCCGCGCTGCCGCTCGGCTGGCGGCAGAAGCTCGCCTTCGCGGTCGCGCTCCTCCACCGGCCGCGGGTGGTCTTCCTCGACGAGCCGACGAGCGGCGTCGACCCGGTGGCGCGGCGCCAGCTCTGGGAGCTGATCTACGAGACGGCGGCCGGCGGCACCGCGGTGCTGGTCACCACCCACGCGCTCGACGAGGCGGAGTCCTGCGACCGCGTGTCGATCCTCGTCGCCGGCCGGATCGTGGCGCTGGGCGCGCCCGGGGAGCTCGCCCGCCGGCACGGCGTGGGCTCGGTCGAGGAGCTGTTCGTGCGGCTGGCGCGTCCGGAGCGGGAGGCGGCGCGGTGAGGGCCCTCCGCGCGCTGGTGTGGAAGGAGAGCCTCCACGTGCTGCGCGACCGCCGCACGCTCGGGGTGCTGCTCCTCCTGCCGGTGTTCCAGGTGCTGATCTTCGGCTACGCCATCCGCACCGACGTCGGCACCGTGCGGCTGGCGGTGGTCGACCCGGCGCCGGACGCCGCGACGCGGGCGCTCGCCGCGCGCTTCGCCGGCTCCCCCACCTTCACGCCGGTGGCCACGCTGCCGGTCCCCGACGGGCTCGACCGCCTCTTCCGGCGCGGCGCGGCGGACGCGGCGCTGGTCTTCGCCCCCGGCTTCGGCGAGCGGCTGGGGCGCGGCGAGCCGGCGGACCTCCTCGTCGTCACCGACGCCACCGAGCCCAACACCGGCGCCACCGTCGCCAGCTACGCGCTCGCCGTGGTGCAGGGCTTCGAGCGCGAGCGGGCGGCGGCGGCCGGCGGCGGCGGCGGGGCGGCCGGACTGGTGCCCCGCGTGCGCCTGCGCTTCAACCCCACGGCGGAGAGCAAGAACCTCTTCGTCCCCGGCCTCGTCGCCTTCGTGCTGACCATCGTCTCGTCGCTGATGACGGCGATCACCCTGGCGCGGGAGAAGGAGGTCGGGACGATGGAGACGCTGCTCGTCTCGCCGCTCCGCCCCGGGCAGATCGTCGCCGGCAAGGTGGCGCCGTACCTCCTGATCGGCTTCGCCGGCGCGGTGGGGGTGATCGCGCTGGCGCAGCTCGTCTTCGACGTGCCGCTCCGCGGCAGTCTCGTCCTGCTCCTCGGCGAGGTGCTCCTCTTCCTCCTCGTCTCGCTGGCCCTCGGGGTGCTGATCTCGGCGCGGGCGAAGAGCCAGCGGGTGGCGATGACCGGCGCGCTCCTCGGCACAATGCTGCCGACGCTGATGCTCTCCGGGTTCATCTTCCCGGTCGAGAGCATGCCGCGGCCGCTCCAGTGGTTGTCCCACGCGGTGCCGGCGAAGTGGTTCATCGCCGTCGCCCGCGGCGTGCTGCTCAAGGGCGTCGGCCTCGACCACCTGTGGCAGGAGACGCTGGTGCTCGCCGCGATGGCGTTGGCGCTCCTGGCGCTCGCCGCCCGCTCCTTCCGGCCGAGGCTCGAATGAGGGCGCGCCGCGTGCTGGCGCTCGCCCGCGCCGAGGTGCTCCACGTGGTGCGCGACCGGGTGACGCTCGGCCAGGTGCTGGTGGTGCCGATCGTCCAGCTCCTGGTGCTCGTCCACGCCGCCACCTTCGTGCTGCGCGACACGCCGACCTGGGTCGTCGACCAGGATGGCTCGCGGGTGTCGCGCGGGCTGGTCGGACGCCTCGCCGCGTCAGGGCACTTCGAGGTGGTCGGCGTGTCGGCGTCGGCCGGGGCGGGAGAGGACGGGCTCCTCTCCGGCGAGGCGGCGCTGGTGGTGAAACTGCCGCCGGGGCTCGAGCGGTCGCTGGTGCGCGACGGGCGCGGCGTCGTCGA
>DATABP010000076.1:0-2513 GCA_036259515.1 Thermoanaerobaculia bacterium
GGGTGACCACCGCCGCCGCCGCCACCGCCGCGGTCGCCGCGTGGCGCAGGACGCCGCCGGCGAGCACCCGCGCCCGCAGCCAGACGAAGGCCGCCAGCGCCAGGAGGCCGAGCTCGATCGCCGCCAGCCGCTCCGGCGAGATCTGGCCGGCGAGGACGTAGAACAGCCACACCGCGGCCGCCGCGAGCAGGAAGCCCATCAGCTTCTTGACGTGCTCCATCCAGGCTCCGGGCCGCGGCAGGAGCCGCGCCGCCCCCGGCGCCACCGCCAGCAGCAGGTAGGGCAGCGCCATGCCGACGCCGACGGCGGTGAACACGGCGAGGATCACCGGCGCCGACTGCGCCAGCGCGAAGCCGAGCGCGGTGCCGAGGAAGGGCGCCGAGCAGGGGGTGGCCATCAAGGTGGCGAAGAGGCCGGAGGCGAAGTGCCCGGAGAGCCCCTCGCGCGGCCCGCCGGCGCCGACCGCGCCGGCGAGGCGCGCCGGCAGCGGGATCTCGAAGAGCCCCCACAGGTTGAGGGAGAAGAGGACGACGACCAGCGCCAGGAAGGCGACGAACGCCGGCTGTTGGAACTGCACCCCCCAGCCGACCGCCGCGCCCGCCGACCGCGCCGCGATCGCGAACAGCGCCAGCGCCCAGAACGAGGCGAGGACGCCGGCGGTGGTGGCGAGCGAGCCGGCGACCACCTGCGCCCGCCCCAGCCCGGCCGCCTTGACCAGCCCGAACACCTTGAGCGAGAGCACCGGCAGGACGCACGGCATGACGTTCAGGATCAGCCCGCCGGCGACGCCGAGGAGGAGCATCAGCGCCAGCCGCGAGCCCTCGATCGGCGCCGCCGCGCCGCCCGCCGCCGCGCTGCCCGCCGCGCCGGCGCCGCCGGCGGTGGCGGCGAACACCTCCGGGTGCCGCGCCTTGCCGCCGGTGCCGACCACCACCTCCACCGTCGCCGTCGTCTCCACCGGCGGCAGGCAGGAGTCGTCGTCGCAGGCCTGGTAGCGGAGCCTGGCGGCGACCGGGTAGCGGCCCTCCGCGGTGCCCGCCGGCACCGGCACGCGAGCGAAGATCGTCACCTTCCCCTCGTAGACGTCGAGCGGCTCGCCGGCGAAGGCGAAGGTGCGGCGCACCGAGTCGGGGTACTCGACCGCCGGCGCCGCCCAGCCGGCGGGCGGGGTCAGCGTCACGGTGGTGGGGATGAGGTAGTCGAAGGTCGGCCGGTGGGCGTTGACGTGCCAGTGCTCGTCGATCGTCATCACGCCGGCGAAGCGCGCCTCGGCGCCGGCCGGGTAGGCGGTGCGGTCGACGTAGGCGGCGAAGCGCGCCTTCTCGGGCACCTTCGGCGGCGCGGCGGCGGCCGGCAGCGCGGCGGCGAGTGCCAGCGCGGCGGCGAGCGCCGCGGTCGGCGCGAGAGTCGGCGGACGGAGGGCGGAGCGGCTCACGAGCAGCTCTTCGCCGGGCCGGCCTTGAGCTCGGCGATCTCGACCCGGGCGCGCTGGACGTGCCGGCTCTCGGCACGGTCGCGGACGAACGCCTCGAGCGTCTCGACCCCGGGGCAGCCGCCGCGGTCGTGGGCCAGCCGCAGCACGCCGAGGTCGAGGGCGTCGTGGAGCCGCGAGGCCCCGGGCTGGTCGGCGAGCACCGTGCGCGCCTCGGCGAGCGTCGCGGCGGCCTCCTCGTAGCGGCGGGCGAAGCGCTCGGCGTCGGCGCGCCAGAGCAGCATCTCCGCCCGCTCGGCCGGCGGCAGCTTCGGATCGGCGAGGATCTTGTCGTAGACGCGGGCGGCGCGGGCGCCGTCCTGGCGCGCCAGGAGCTCGCGGCCGACCGCCTTCAGCACCTCACGCTCGCCGCTCGCCATCCGCTTCTCGTCGCGCGCGAGCATCGCCGCGTAGGCCACCTGCGCCCGCTCGATCTTGAGCAGGAACTGCTCGGTCGGCTGATAGCCCTCGACGAAGCCGAGGCGGACCAGGTCGGCGTCGAGGATCGCCATCGTCGGCAGGTGGATCACCCCCAGCCGCTCGCGCAGCCAGGTGCCGGGGCCGCCGTCCTCGATGTCGACCCGCAGCAGCACGTAGTCCTCGGCGAACTCGGCGAAGCGGGGGGTGGAGAAGACCTCGGCGTCGAGGCGGTGGCACCAGCCGCACCACTCGGCGTAGAGGTCGACGAGGATCGGATGGCCGCTCGCCTTCGCCTCGGCCAGCGCCGGCTCCAGCCGGTCGTGCCAGCGCGCCGCGGCGGCCGGCTCGGGGGCGGTCGCGGGCGCCTCGGCGGCGAGCGCGGAGCCCGCCGCGGCGAGCAGCAGGGCGAGGGCGAGGAGGTGCGGAGCGGCGGGGCGGCGGGCCGGCGATCGGGTCATCGGTCGCTTCCGGGTCGAGGATCGGTGGTGGGCGCGGCGCCGGCGGGGACGCACGCGGCGCCGGGGTCGCGCTCGCCTCGCGCGCACCCCGACCCGCGACAGCCGCCGGACGGTCGTTCTACGCAACGGGGGCGGCCGCCGTCCAATTCCGCTCGCCGGCGCCG
>DATABP010000077.1:0-2845 GCA_036259515.1 Thermoanaerobaculia bacterium
GTTCTTCAGCCGCAGCAGGTCCTTCGTCGGCGGCACGCGAAGCGACAGGCGGAGCGCCTCGTACGCCGCCGCGGTGAAGACCGGCGTCCCCTCGGACAGCCCGGGCAGCTCGACCGTCGCCCCCGCCGAGCCGTCCGGCCCGAACAGGAACGGGATCAGGTCGACCGGCGGGATGCCGGCGTTGTAGCGGGCGTTGATCGCGCGGATGAACTCGTTCGCCGCCACCGCGTTGCCGAGCGGCGTCGGGTGCACTCCGTCGTAGGAGAAGATGCCGCCGGTCAGGAAGTCGGTGGTCAGCACGATGTTGCCGCCCACGGGCACTCCGTTGGTCGCCGCCAGGTTGAGCAACCCGCCGATGTCGGCGATCGCGACGCCGTCCCGGTTCGCGATGTTGCGGATGACGTCGTTGAGCTGCGCGGTCCGCGCTCGAATGGTCGACACCTCGCCGGCCGACAGCACGGCGTTGTCCGGCAGCGGCTGGTTGGTGCCGCCGACCGCCGCCGGGATGCCGATCCCCTGCGCCAGCAGCGCCGTGGCGGTGAGCAGCACGCGGTCGTTCGGCGACAGCGGGCCGTTGGGGCCGATCAGCGGGATCGGCTGCCCGTTCGGGCCGAGCACCGGCTGGCGGGTGGCCGGGTTGACCACCACCGGCGGCACGGTGGTGACGAAGGGGATCACCGTCACGTCCGGGAGTGTGGCGACCACCGCCTCGCGCGAGCCGCTCGACAGCGTCGACACGATGGCGCTGAAGAAGTCCCGGAACTCGTTCACCGGCGTCAACGTCACGCCGTCGACGACGATGCCGCTGGTCGCCGCGCCGAGCACGTCGTTGTTGCCGATCCAGATCAGCGCGAAGGTCGGGCTGAGCGCCAGCGCCTGGTTGATCGCCGGCCCCTGCCCGCGCAGGATGATGTCGATCAGCGCGTTGCCGGTGACGGTGGACAGCACGTCCTCGGCGTCGAACCCGGGCACCGCGAGGTTGTTGTAGGGCCGCGGCAGGTCGAGGTTGATCGGCGCGCCGGGCTGGTTCGAGCGCGGGACGATGATCGGCGTGCCGTTCGAGAAGCCCTGGATGGCGAGGAGCGGCGGGATGCCCGGATCGCTGATCAGCGGCATCTGGAAGTCCTGCACGCCGGCCTGGCGGGCGACCAGCGCCGGCACCGAGCGCTCCTGGGTGTGCTGCTCGAGGCCGCCGCTGACGAAGCCGGCGGCGAGGCTGTCGCCGACGGCGACGAAGCGGGTGAAGTCGGCGGTCTGCGCGGCGGCGGGGAGCGCCGCCACGACGGCCGCGAGCAGGAGGGCGAGGAGAGCGGTGGCACGGAGTCGCATGGTTCCTCCTCTTAGAAGCCGAGGGTGAGGCCGAGGAGCACGGCCTCCTGGTTGTAGGTGGCGAAGAAGTTCGAGGCCGGCTCGTCGTCGAAGCTCTGGTCGCGGGTGCGCTCGTCGAAGATCAGGTACATCAGCGCGACGTCGAAGTCGACGCCGCCCTCGTGGCCGTAGCCGAGGGTGAAGCCCCAGCGGTCGGCGTCGGGGAGGAGCGGACTGACCGCCTCCTCCGGCTGCGGCGTCTCGTCGAACACCACGCCCGCGCGCCACTGCGAGGCCGGCTGCCCGAAGCGCGCGCCGAGCCGGTAGTGGTTGGCGTCGTCGTAGCGCTCGGGCAGCGTCTGGTTCGGCAGCGGGCCCTCTGGGAAGACGATCGAAAGCTCCTCGAAGCTCGACCAGCCGGTCCAGTTGAGGTCGAGCTCGACGAGCACGTCCGGGGTGACCACGTAGGCGAGGCCGAGGCTGGCGGTGTCGGGGAAGGAGATCGCCGTCTCCACCGGCAGGTCGGTGTCGAAGGGGAGCTGGCCGCGGACGAGCTGGTCGAACGGCGTGCCGGTGAGGTTCTGGGAGAGCCGCGCGTCGCCCTCGTACTCGATCTCGATCTCGCTGCGGTAGGAGAGGCCCCAGGTGAAGCGCGAGGTCGCCTTGTGCAGGAGACCGACGTTCCAGCCGAAGTTCTCGTTGTCGAGGTCGCTCTCGAGGTGGAGGGTGGCGATGTCGGCGATGGTCTGGGTGAAGGGGTTGAACTGCGGCACGTGGCGCTCGAGCTCGACCGAGGAGAAGCGGGCGATGGCGCCGATCCCGATGCCGAAGTTGGGCGTCACCTCGAAGGCGAGGGTCGGGTTGACGTCGACCGCCTGGAGCGACGCCATCTGGCTGACGAAGCGGCCGCGGAAGGTCGCCGGGTCCTCCCACTCGGTGGTCAGGCCGAACGGCGCGTTGACGCCGATCCCGAAGGTCCAGTTGCGGACGTTCGGCCCGCTCGCCAGCGGCTGCACCCAGTAGGCGTGCGGCGGGAACTCGGAGAGCGTCTCCTGCTCGGCGGTGTAGCCGGCGCCGGGGAACGGATCGAGCCCGACGAGGTCGGCCTCGAGGCTGCGGATATAGGTCACCCCCGCGGCGATCTCCCGCTCCTCCATGAAGGCGAGGCCGGCCGCGTTGTGGAACATCGCCGAGGGATCGTCGGCCTGCGCGGTGAACGCGCCGGCCATGCCCATCGCCTTGGTGCCCTGCTCGAAGATCGAGAACGCGGCACCGAGGGCGGGGCCGGCGGCGAGGGTCGCCACGGCCGCCACGGTCAGCGTCGCCGCCAGGCGGGGTGCTCTGCTGCGCATCGAATCTCTCCTCACAAATGTCTCGGGGAAGGTGGGTCGGAGCCGCGGCTCGCGAGGGCCCGACAGCGCGGGCGAAAACCCTTCGGCACACTAGACGCAACGGTGGACGGTGTCAACGCGAGGAGACGGCGGGCGGCGGACGGCGGGTGGCGCCCCTCCGCTCATACCCACATGCTGCGGGCGCC
>DATABP010000078.1:0-5522 GCA_036259515.1 Thermoanaerobaculia bacterium
CCGAGCCCGTCGAGAGCATGGCGAGCTTCGACCCGCCGCCCGCGGCTCCGCCGCCGAGCCTGCCGTCGCCCGGCCCGGCCGCCGCCGCCGCCCCGGCCCCGGCCGAGCCGCCGGCGTTCCGCGAGGTCCAGATCATCGCCCCCGGCGGCACCCGCATCGTCTGGCTGGTCGCCTCCGATCCCGCGTCACCCACCGATCCCTCCCAGGAGGACACGTGAAGAACGCCCCGAAGATCCTCGCCCTGACCCTCGCGCTCGCCGCGGCCGGCACGGGCGCCGCCCAGCCCGCCGAAGAGGCGCAGCGCCGCGAGTACGTCTTCCAGAACCTCGACGCCACCATCGCGGAGGCGCTGTTCTGGGAGCTCTGCGGTGCCGAGACGTCCGACCGCTGCCGCGTGCTCCACGCCTCGGGCAGCGCGCTCCACGTGATGGCGCCCACCGCGGTGCAGCGGCGGATGGCCAGCCTCGTCGCCGAGCGCGACGCCCTGCCGCCCTCCTACCAGCTCCAGGTCCACCTGCTCTCCGCCAGCCGCGCGCCGGGCGAGCCGCCCGCGGCGCTCTCCGCCCCGGCGCGGCAGGCGCTCGCCGACCTCTCCTCCGTCCTCGGCTACCGCCGCTTCGAGCTGCTCGACAGCGGCGTGGTCGAGACCGTCCGCAGCGCCCGCGTCAACCTCGCCGGTCCGGCCGCCACCCGGGTGGGGATCGTCCTCGAGCTGCGCGACGTCAGCGGCCTGGAGGACGAGAAGCTGGTCGTCCAGGTGGGGGCGGTCTCCGAGGGCAACGGCCGCGCCGGCCTGCCCGAGGGAGCGCCGAGCATCCCCGCCAGCAACCTGCTCGAGACCTCGCTCTCGCTCGAGCTCGGCGAGACCGCCGTCGTCGGCACCACCCGCCTCGCCGGCGCCGACGAGGCGCTGGTCCTGCTGCTGACCGCGGTGCGGTGAGCGCGGCGCCGGCCGGCGGCGCCTCCGGCCCCTCAGTGCCGGAAGTGCCGCCGCCCGGTGAAGAGCATCGCGACACCGTGCTCGTCGGCGGCGGCGATCACCTCGGCGTCGCGCTTGCTGCCGCCCGGCTGGACGATCGCCGTCACCCCGGCGGCGGCGAGGACGTCGAGGCCGTCGCGGAAGGGGAAGAAGGCGTCCGAGGCGGCGACGGCGCCGGCCACCGGCAGGCGCGCCTTGTCGATCGCCAGCCGGCAGGAGTCGACGCGGCTCATCTGCCCGGCGCCGATGCCCACCGTCTGCACCCGGTTGGCGACCACGATGGCGTTCGACTTGACGTAGCGGCACACCTTCCAGGCCAGCTCCAGCGCCTCGCGCTCGTCCTCGGACGGCGGCCGGGTGGTCGGGCAGGCCCAGGCGGCGGGGTCCTCGGGGTCGGCGTCGGCGGCCTGGGCGAGGAAGCCGCCGTCGATCGCCCGCAGCTCGCCGCCGGCGGGCCCGGCCGGCGGCGGCGCGTACGGCGGGCAGGCGAGGAGGCGGAGGCTGGGCTTGGCGGCGAAGGCGTTCCGGGCCTCGTCGTCGAAGCCGGGGGCGATCACCACCTCGACGAAGAGGTCGGCCATCGCCGCGGCGAGGTCGCCGCCGACCTCCCGGTTGACGGCGACGATCGAGCCGAAGGCCGACACCGGGTCGGTGGCCAGCGCCCGCTCGTAGGCCTCGACGAGGTCGTCGCCGCGGCCGACGCCGCAGGGGTTGTTGTGCTTGACGATCGCCACCGCCGGCTCGTCGAACAGCGCCACCATCTTGCGCGCCGCGTCGGCGTCGAGGAGGTTGTTGTAGGACAGCTCCTTGCCCGCGAGCTGCTCGATCCCGCCCAGGAGGCCGCCGCCGCCCGCCGTCGCGTAGGCCGCCGCCGGCTGGTGCGGGTTCTCGCCGTAGCGCGGCTCGAGCTCGCGGTCGAGGTCGAGGAAGAGGTGGAGCGGGAAGCGGCCGCCGCCCTCCTCCTCGCCCGCCGCGATCCCCTCCAGCCAGCCGGCGATCGCCGCGTCGTACCCCTGGGTGTGGCGGAACGCCTTGGCGGCGAGGCGGCGGCGGAGCGCCGGCGGGGCCTCCTCGCCGCGCTCGAGGATCGCCAGCACCTGCGGGTAGTCGCCGGGGTCGACCACCGGCGTCACGGCGTGGAAGTTCTTCGCCGCCGCGCGCAGCATCGCCGGGCCGCCGATGTCGATCATCTCGACGATCTCGTCGGCCGAGGCGCCGGGCCGCCGCACCGTCTCGCGGAACGGGTAGAGGTTGACCACCACCAGCCCGATCGGCTGGATGCCGTGCTCGGCGAGGTCGGCGGCGTCGGACGAGCGGCCGCGGTGGGCGAGGATGCCGCCGTGGATGCGCGGGTGGAGTGTCTTGACCCGGCCGCCGAGGATCTCCGGGAAGCCGGTGACGGCGGAGACCGGCGTCACCGGCACGCCGGCCTCTGCGAGGTGCTTCGCGGTGCCGCCGGTGGAGACGATCTCCACCCCCAGCCGGGCGAGGCCGGCGGCGAGGTCGGCGACGCCGCGCTTGTCGTAGACGGAGATCAGGGCGCGGCGGACGGGGTGCATGGCGGCTCCTCGGAGGATCGGCGTGGGCGGTGGGACGGCGTCAGCGGCCGAGGCGGGGCAGCGGCCGCGCGCCGGCGGCGCTGCGCGGCAGCCGGAGCACCACGTCGCCGCGCTCGGGCAGTCCGCGCGGATCGCCGCCGCCCGCCTGGAGCCACACCCAGCGCAGCGCCTGCGCCACGTCGGTCACCGCGTGGCTGAAGGCGAGCGAGCCCACCCCGAAGGCCGTCGAGCGGTCGTCGAACAGCCCGCGCCCCGACGCGAACCCGATGCGCCGGTACTCGCGCCCGACCATCGGGTAGAGCTCGCGCCCGCGCTCCACCCCGGCGGCGACCAGCGGCGCGAGGTCGCCGCGCCGCTCGAGCCCGGGGAGGAGGCCGTAGAAGACCAGCGGCAGCCGCGGCTCGGCGGACTCCAGGTAGCGCGCGTAGTCGGCGAAGTACTCCCCCTCGCGCGGGTCGGCGTCCGAGGCGGCGAGCGGGTCGTTGAGGTCGGCGACGTAGTGGGCCAGGACGCCGAGCTGCCGCACCACGTCCTCGAACGGCTGGTGGCCCTCGATCATCGCCACCGCCCGCCGCGCCTCGGCGACGATCGTCTCGGCGAGCCTGCCGTCGGCGGCCGCCGAGTGCCGCGCGGCGTCGCCGTCCGCGAACGGGTCGGCCACCCCCTGCCGGTAGGCGCGGGGGTGCTTCTCGATCTGCCGCGCCAGGTCCGGCGGGGCGAGGGCGGCGCCCTCGGCGGCGATCGCCTGCTGGGTGGAGGGGGTCCAGGCGGCGGCGGGGAGGGCGGGGAGGAGGGCGAGGACGAGGACGGCGAAAAGATCGGTGAGAGGGGGGTGGCGGCGGCGGCGAGCTCCCTGGCGAGCCGTGGCCGCGGCGGCGGTCGACGGGATCGCGAGCGGCCGGCAGGCGGCGGCGAAGGCTCCGCGGCGGCGCATCCCTGGCGTCCGCGCCGTCGTTCTCGTCGAGCCCTGCTCGTGCCTCGCCATCGCCGCGGTATCTTAGCCGTCCCTACGACTGAAAGGGCTCGTGGCACGGGTCAGGCCTCTCCCACCGAGGCGGCTCGGCCCGGTTCGCCGTCGAGCCTCACCGGAGAAACCAGTGCCCCGAACGCCCTCGAAGCCCGTCCCTTCGTCGCCGCCGTTCCTCACTTCCCCGTCCACGAGCTCGCGGCGGTCCCTGTCTTCCGCCTCCCGTGTGGGGCCGTTTCCCTCTCCCCCCACCCTCGGGGAGGCCGCCCCCGTCAGCGGGGGCAGCGCCCGCCGCCGGCCCCGCGGCCGTCGGCGCTCCCCCCTCGCTCCGGCACTGCTTCTTGTGTCCTTCGCGCTGCCTGCCCAATCCGCCGAGCCGCTCTCCCCCCGCCTCGCCGCCGCCGTCGCCCGCCACGCCCCGGCCGCCGTCGAGCTCGCCCACCGCATCCACCGGAACCCGGAGCTCTCGAACCGCGAGCACGAGACCGCCGCCCTCGTCGCCGAGCACCTCCGCTCGCTCGGGCTCGAGCCGCGGACCGGCGTCGCCCACACCGGCGTCGTGGCCGTGATCGAAGGCGGCCGCCCCGGGCCGCGCGTCGCCGTGCGCGCCGACATGGACGCGCTGCCGGTGGTCGAGGCCACCGACCTGCCGTACCGCTCGACGAAGCGCGCCGAGCTGGCCGGCCAGGAGGTCGGCGTCGCCCACGCCTGCGGGCACGACCTCCACGTGGCGGTGGCGCTGGGGCTGGCGTCGGCGCTGGTCGAGCTGCGGGACGAGCTGCCCGGCTCGGTGCAGCTCGTCTTCCAGCCGGCCGAGGAGGGCCCGCCGGCCGGCGAGCGCGGCGGCGCCGAGCTGATGCTCGCCGAGGGCGTGTTCGAGCCGGTGGCGCCGGAGGCGATCTTCGCCCTCCACGCGTTCCCCGACCTCGAGGCCGGCGAGATCGGCTGGATCGCCGGCCCCACCTACGCCTCGGTCGACAAGTTCGTCGCCACCCTCTTCGGCACCCAGAGCCACGGCGCGGCGCCGCACCTGGGCGTCGACCCGGTCGTGATGGCGGCCCAGGCGGTGCTCGCCTTCCAGACCATCCGCTCGCGCACCCTGCCGCCCACCGAGCCGTCGGTGGTCACCGTCGGGATGGTCGACGGCGGCGAGCGCTTCAACATCATCCCCGGGCAGGTGCGGCTGGAGGGCACCGTGCGCACCTACGGCGAGGCGTCGCGCGCCACGGTGGAGCGCCGCATGCGCGAGATCCTCGACGGCATCGCCCGCGCCGCCGGCGGCCGCTTCGAGCTCGAGTACGTCAACCAGGCGCAGGCGACGGTCAACGACCCGGCGCTGTCGCGCGCGATGCGGCCGGCGCTGGAGCGGGCGGTGGGGGCCGATAGCGTCGTCGAGGTGACGCCCCAGATGGTCGGCGAGGACTTCGCCTACTTCGCGAACCAGGTCCCCGGCTTCTACTTCCGTCTCGGCGTCTGCGCGGAGGGGCGCGACTGCCCGGGCCTCCACACGCCGGGGTTCGTGGCGGACGATCGGGCGGTGGCGGTGGGGATGCGGGCGATGGGGGAGGTGGTGCTGGAGGCGCTCGGGGCGGAGTAGGTGCGGCTCGGGAGAATCGTCAGTCGGATAGCGGCACCGGCGACGGCGGCAGGTCCGCCACGGTCAACTCGCCAGCGGAGAGTCGATTCTCCAGCTCCGTCAGGCGCGCGCGGATCGGCAGCCCGGAGCGCTGCTCCAGCGCCGGGGCCATCATCGGGCTGATCCAGGCGGCGCGGAGCATCGGAGCGAGAGCGCCTTCGCGGTCGCCCGTCGCGGCGCGGGCGAGGCCGAGGTTGGCGAGGAGCTCGGGGCGCTCGCCGGCGGCCAGCGCGGTGGTGAAGAGGGCGGCGGCTTCGGCCGGGTCGCCGGCGAGCATCGTCGCGGTGCCGGCGACGTTCAGCGGGCGCGGGTCGCCGGGGTGGGTGGCGAGCGACTCGGCGCGGGCGGCGACGCGGCGGAGGCCGGTGGCGCGCGCCGGGC
>DATABP010000079.1:0-2647 GCA_036259515.1 Thermoanaerobaculia bacterium
GGCGCCCGGCTCCATCCACATCCGCACCTCGATGCTCCAGTCGCCGGCCATGCTCGCCAGCTTCTCGTGCTCGGGGCCGGGGGTGCCCGCCTTCTGCCAGGCGGCCATCTCGGCGGCCTGCTCGGGCGTCATCTCCGGGGCGGCGGCCTCCGGCGCCGGCTCCGGCTCCTGCGCGAGGAGCGGCGGCGCGGCGAGGACCAGGGCGACGACGGCGGCGAGGACGAACGGAACGGCGGACGACGCGAGGTACGGCGACGACGATCGGCGCGTGCTCACGGCGGACCTCCTGCTCCCAGGGAGCGGTTGGTGACGAGACGGGCGATCTTACCGCCTCGTCACCGCCTTGGCAAGAGGGTCAGGAGGCCGGCGCCGGCTGGGTCGCGGTCCGGCCGCCGGACTCCAGGCTCCAGCGCAGCCGGCGCACCGCCTCCACCGTCAGCTCCTCGGCGAACGCCGCGCGGGTGAACAGCAGGAGCGCCGCGATCGCCTCCTGCCGCAGGTCGTGCGCGTCGAGCGCCGGCGCCAGGAGGCTCGCCACCTCGCGCAGCTCCGGCAGCCGCCGTTGCTCGAGGTAGAGGGTGGCGAGGTCGAGCGAGGCGAGCGCGGCGCTGAAGTAGTCCTCGAGCGCCAGCGCGCCGTCGCGGGCGGCGCGGAACAGCTCTTCGGCCTCGTCGCTGCGGCCGAGACCGCAGGCGACGCGGCCGCGCAGCACCGATTCCTTGACCCGCCACCGGGCACCGCGCTGCTGCCGGTAGAGCGGATCGTGCGCGGCGATCACCTCGGCGGCCTCCGCGAAGCGCTCGCAGTCGCAGAGCGACAGCGCCAGGTTGCTCACCGCCGACAGCAGGTCGTAGGGATCCGCCTCGGAGGCGGCGGTCGCCCTCCCGCCGATGGACGATGCCGCACATCATCAGCGCCCGCGCCAGACCGGCGCGGTCTCGCTCGGCGCGATAGAGCAGCACCGACTGGTCGAGCAGCCGGCGCGCCGTCTCGTACTGGCCGTGCTCGATCGAGAGCGCCGCCTCCGCCATCGACACCTCGGCATGGAGGATGGCGTCGTCGACGGCGCTGGCCGCGAGCTCGGCGCGCACGGAGGCGAAGGCGCGCGCGGACTCGTGCGGCAGGCCGAGCAGGCGCAACGCGTTGGCCCGCCAGGCGAGCGCCCGCAGCCGCGCCACCTCCGCCCACCCGGAGCGGCGCGACCCCGGCACGAGATCGAGCAGGGTCGGCACCAGCTCGGCGAAAGAGCGCGCCTCGCGCGGGTCCCGCCGCGTCATCGGATGGATCTCGGCGAGGATCATCTCGACCAGCGCGCGGGAGCGGAAGCGGGTGCGCGAGCGCGCCACCCGGCCCGGCCGCGCGGCGGCCGGCAGCCGGCGCAGCTCGGCGAGGTCGCGGCGCGCCTGCCGATGCTCCTCCTCCACCCGGCGGCTCCACGCCTCCACGCCCTTCTCGGCGGCGGCGATCGCGTGCGCATAACGCGGATCGCCGACCGCACAGAGCGCGCCGCTCGCCGACTCCTCGCCGAGCTCGGCGAGGTGCTCGCGAAAGGCGAGCAGACGGGCGTCGCGCGGGTCGTCCGGCCGGCCCTCCACCGCTCCACCGTCGCCGACCTCCCGCTCCTCGCCCTGGAGCAGCTCGAGGGCGGCACGACACTCCGGACAGAGGTCCTTCAGGTGGGCGAGGATCACCCGCAACAGGGCGCCCGGCGGCAGCTGCCCCTCGAGGGCCAGGATCAACAGATCCAGATCGATGTGGGGCATCGTCCCACCTCCTCGCTCGTCGCTCCGTTCCCGTCGGCGGACGGCACCCACTCCCACGACGGGAGCGGACGCCGGCGCCGACGGGCGGCGGAACGCGGCTAGCCGAGCGGATCGAAGTCCGGCAAGCCGTCACCCGACGTGCAGTCCGGGTCGTCCGGACTCGTGCACAGGTTTTGGGGATCGTCGAGCTGCAGCCCGTCGCCCGCCGGCGGCTCGGCCGGCGGCTCGGTCTCGGACGCGGCGGTGAGCCAGCTCGGCAACAGCTCCGCCAGCCACGCGGGCGCCCAGGCCATCCAGGACGCCGCCGTGGCGTGGGCCGGAGCGGCGCCGTCGGCGGGGGCCGCCGCGGCGAGCACCGGCCCGACACCCAGCAGGGCCGCCGCGAGCAACACGATCCCTCCTCTACGCAAGACCCTCATCGAATCCCTCCTCCTCGACGCGGCTTCGGCGGCGTACCCATCAGGAGTCGCTCTCGTTCCGCGCTCAATCATACAAGTACCGCAACTCTCCAAGAGGGGGACAAAGTCGCCGCTCCGAAGCAAGAAATTGTCGCCCGTGTGCACTTCTGTTGCTCCCGAGCCCACACCTTGGCCGATCCTACGCCGGGGTCTTCCGCTGGTTGCACGCTCACTGAGAGAGTGCCGGCGGCGGCTGGAGCGGGACGCGGCGCCGCTCACCGCCCCGCCAGCCACGCGGCCGCCGCCGCCACCCCCTCGGCCAGGTTCCCCGCCGCGGTACGGCCGCTCGCCTTCGGCGGCACCCAGGAGTGGTCGCCGCCGGCGATCCAGGCGATCTCGATCGCCGGCGACAGCCGGTAGCCCGCGACCTCGTCGGGGCCGCCGAAGGGATCGCGCTCGCCTTGGACGAAGAGCGCCGGGGTGGAG
>DATABP010000080.1:0-2080 GCA_036259515.1 Thermoanaerobaculia bacterium
ACCTCCGGCTCGCCGCCCCAGGCGACCGTCAGCCGTCCGGGGCGCATCACCCCGGCCTTCTCGCCGGCGATCGCCGCGAGCGTCGAGCCGAGCTGCTCGCGGTGCTCGATGCCGATCGGCGTGATCGTCGACACCTCGGGATCGGCGGTGTTCGTGGCGTCGAGCCGCCCGCCGAGCCCGACCTCGAGCACCGCCAGCTCGACCTCGTGGCGGCGGAAGGCGAGGAAGGCGGCGGCGGTCAGCGTCTCGAAGACGGTCGGCGGATCGGGCAGCGCCCGCGCGCCGGCGGCGATCGTCTCGAGCACCAGCGCGCCGAGCTCCTCCCCGGCGATCGCCGCCCCGCCGACCCGCACCCGCTCCTCCCAGCTCTCGAGGTGCGGCGAGGTGTAGAGCCCGGTCCGGTAGCCGGCCGCCTCGCCCGCCGCCGCCAGCAGCGACGCCGTCGACCCCTTGCCGTTCGTCCCGGCGACCAGCACCGCCGGCAGCTCCCGCTGCGGATCTCCCAGAGCCGCCAGCAGCCGCCGCACGTGGTCGAGCCCGAGATGGATCCCGAACGTCTCCAGCCGCGCCAGCGCCGCGGCGGCCTCGGAGGGAAGCGGCATGCCCGAATGCTACTCGGCGGGGGAGCGCCCGGTCCGTCGTGCGCTCGCGGAGCCGCGCGCCGCGCCCGCCTTCATCCGCCGAGGTGCCGCAGGCAGGTCGCCAGCGTCGCCTTGAGCTCCACCCGCGGCACCACCAGGTCCAGGAACCCGTGATCGAGCAGGAACTCGCTGCGCTGGAACCCCTCGGGGAGCTGCTGGCGGATCGTCTGCTCGATCACCCGCGGGCCGGCGAAGCCGATCAGCGCCCCCGGCTCGGCGACGTTCAGGTCCCCGAGCATGGCGAACGACGCGGTGACGCCGCCGGTCGTCGGGTCGGTGAGCACCGACAGGTACGGCTGCCCCGCCCCGCGCAGGCGGGCGAGCGCGGCCGAGATCTTCGCCATCTGCATCAGCGACAGCACGCCCTCCTGCATGCGCGCGCCCCCCGAGGCGGAGACGACGATCAGCGGCCGGCCGGAGTCGGCGGCGCTCTCCGCGGCGCGGGCGATCCTCTCGCCCACCACCGAGCCCATCGAGCCGCCCATGAAGCGGTACTCCATCGCCGCGACCACCACCTCGAGACCGTCGAGCGTGCCCTCGGCGACGATCACCGCGTCACGCTCGCCGACCGCCTCCTGGTAGGCGCGCAGGCGGTCGCGGTAGCGCTTGGTGTCGGTGAAGTGGAGCGGGTCGACCGGGGAGACGGCGTCGAACAGGCGGCGCGGCTCGCCGTCGAGCAGCAGGCGCAGGCGCTCGCCGGCGTCGAGCCGGAAGTGGTGGCCGCAGGATGGGCAGACCTTGAGGTTCTCCTCGAGGTCGCGCGAGTAGACGATCTCCTTGCAGCGGTCGCACTTGACCCACAGCCCTTCGGGGACGCGGCTCTTCGGCCGCTCCTGGAGCGGCTTCGGCTTCTTGGTCTTCTTGAACCAGGGCATGGGGAGCGGCCGGCGGGGCCGGCCGAGGGCGCCGGCGCCGCGAGCGGCTCCGGCCCGGCGCCTAGCCGGCGGCGGCCTCGGCGTCCTCCTCGGCCTCGAGGTCGTTCGGCACGCCGAGGCGCAGGCAGGCGGCGTCGTACATCTGTCGCGCCGCCTTCTTCGCCGACTGCAGCTCGGCGAGGCGGTCCTTGACCTTGGCGAGCTCGGCCTCGATCAGGTTGTCGAGGTCCTCGATCTCCTGACGGGTGACGGTCAGGGAGTTCTCGTAGAACCTCCGCTGGTCCTCGGTGAGGGTCATCGCGTTCTCCAGGCGTAGGGAAGGTTCGGCCGGCGGCTCGTCGCCGCGCCCGCGCCCACGCGGTCAGCCATGGAGCGAGGCGCCGGAGGTCACGGAGGCTCGTTCGGTCCGCGGACGCCGGGTGGCGGCAGGATACTGCGGCCGGCGGGAGCTGACAAGCCGCGGCGGGGCCTCGGCGTCGGCGTCGGCGTCGGCGGCGGCCGGCGGCGGCTCGGTGCCGGCGGGCGGCGCGTCGGGGGCGTCCTCCTCGGCCGGCGTCTCGCCGG
>DATABP010000081.1:0-2075 GCA_036259515.1 Thermoanaerobaculia bacterium
GCCGCCGGCCCAGGTCGCCGAGCACCCCACCGTACAGTCGGTGCTCCAGCTCTTCGACGGCCGCATCGAGGCGGTCGAGGAGGAGCCGCGGGACGACGGGGACGATTCGCGGGCCGAGCCGGCGCCGCCGGAGGAGAGGGACCAGCCATGAGCAGCATGCGGCAGTTGATGAAGCAAGCCCAGGAGATGCAGGAGCGGCTGCAGCGCGAGCTCGGCGAGCTGGTGGTCGAGGCGTCGGTCGGCGGCGGCATGGTCACCGTCAAGATGAGCGGCCACAAGCAGGTGCTGTCGGTGAAGATCGACCCCGAGGCGCTCGACCCCGCGGATCCGTCGATGGTCGAGGACCTGGTGCTGGCGGCGGTCAACGAGGCGAGCCGGCGGGTCGACGAGGGGCTGCAGAACAAGGTCGGCATGCTCGCCTCCGGCCTGCCCGGGCTGTTCTGAGGCGGCCGTCCTGAGCGGAGATCCCCTCGCCCGGCTGGTCGGCGAGCTGGCGCGGCTGCCGGCGATCGGCCCGAAGACCGCCACCCGCCTCGCCCACCACCTGCTGCGCGTGCCGCGCGCCGAGGTCGAGGCGCTGGCCGGGGCGCTGATCGAGGTCCGGGACCGCCTCTTCCCCTGCTCGACCTGCAACGCGATCACCGCCCAGGACCCCTGCCGCATCTGCGCCGATCCGCGCCGCCGCCGGGAGCAGATCTGCGTCGTCGAGGAGCCGTTCAACGTCGATCCGATCGAGCGCACCGGCGAGTTCCGCGGCCTCTACCACGTGCTCGGCGGCGCGCTGCGCCCCCACCGCGGCATCGGCCCCGACGAGATCGACGTGCGCGGGCTGCTCGGGCGGCTCGACGGCGTCGAGGAGGTGATCCTCGCCACCAACCCCAACGTCGAGGGAGAGGCGACGGCGCTCTACCTGGCGCGGGTGATCAAGCCGCGCGGCCCCAGGGTCAGCCGGCTGGCTTTCGGCATGCCGGTGGGCGGCGACATCGAGTACACCGACGAGGCGACGCTCGGCCGCTCGATCGCCGGCCGCCGCGAGCTGTGAGCGCCGGCCGCGGCGACCTGCCGCCGGCGGTGCGCGTGGCGCCGCCGGGGCCGCGCTCGCGCGAGCTGTCGCGCCGCATCGCGGCCGCCGAGGCGCCGGGGATCAACACCCTGGCCGGCGACGCGCCGAGCCTCTTCTGGCAGGAGGCGGTGGGCGCCAACGTCGTCGACGTCGACGGCAACCGCTTCCTCGACCTCGCCTCCGGCTTCGGCGTGGCGGCGGTGGGGCACCGGCACCCGCGGGTGGTGGCGGCGGTCGAGGCGCAGTCGCGACGGCTCCTCCACGGGCTGGGCGACGTCCATCCCCACCCGCTGCGCGTCGAGCTCGCCGAGCGGCTGGCGGCGGTGGCGCCGGTCGCCGCGGGGCCGGCCGGCAAGCGCGTCTTCTTCGGCATCTCCGGGGCCGAGGCGGTGGAGATCGCGGTCAAGACGGCGGTGCTCGCCACCGGGCGGGCAGGCGTCGTCGCCTTCGAGCCCTCCTACCACGGCCTCACCGCCGGCGCCCTGGCGCTGTCGTCGCGCCCGGCCTTCCGCGGCCCGTTCGCCGCCCACCTCCACCCGCACGTGACGCGGCTGCCGTACGGCGGCCCGGCCGACGCGGTGGCGGCACGGCTGGCGGCGGACGACGTGGCGGCGGTGGTCGTCGAGCCGATCGTCGGCCGCGAGGGGGTGCTGCCGCCGCCGCCTGGATGGCTTCCCGCGCTCGCCGCCGCCTGCCGCGAGCACGGAACGCTGCTCGTCGCCGACGAGGTGTTCACCGGCTTCGGCCGCACCGGCCGGCTGTTCGCCGTCCAGCACGAGGGGGTGGAGCCGGACCTCCTGGTGGTCGGCAAGGCGCTGGGCGGCGGCCTGCCGATCGCCGCCGTGGTCGCCGCCGCCGAGACGATGGCGGCCTGGCGCGGCGAGGGCGAGGCCCTCCACACCGCCACCTTCGTCGCCCACCCGCTGGCCTGCGCCGCCGCGCTCGCCGTGCTCGAGGTCCTCGAAGCCGAGTCGCTGCCGGCCCGCGCCGCCGCCCGCGGGCCCGTGCTCGC
>DATABP010000082.1:0-5248 GCA_036259515.1 Thermoanaerobaculia bacterium
GGAGTGCCGGTCAGCCGCCGCTCGGCGCCGGTCTCGACGAACACCCGGCGCGCCACCGGCTCGGGCAGCGCCTGCCGGCGGGCGACGAAGTCGGTCACGTCGGGCAGCTCGCCGTCGCGGCCGGCGGCCTGGAGCGGCCGCGAGCGGAGCGCGCGCATCGCCTTCTCGCTGTCGCGCCACTCGTCGCGCCCCAGCGGGCGGGTGTCGACGGCGATGATGCCGCGGGGCACGTGGTCGTCCCGGTGATGCCGGCGCCAGTCGCTGCCGCGCCAGAAGTGACGGGAGCCGAACGGGCGGCCGAAGTACCCGGTGGGGCAGAACACCCAGTCGTTGTAGAGGCCCCAGTGGCCGCCGGCCCACCCGTAGGTGCCGAAGTGGAAGCCGAAGCGGTGGCCGTAGAAGGGCCGGTAGTGGTGCGTGTAGTAGCCGATCGGCACCCAGGCGACGTGGCTCGGGCCCCAGTACCAGTAGACCCAGGCCGGCGCGAAGGCGGTGCCGGGGTACCACACCCAGCCGTGCCGCGGGTGGAGGTTCCAGGTGCCGTAGTGGTAGGGCGCCCAGCCCCAGGGCTCGCTCGACACCCAGGTCACCCCGAGGGGAGTGTGGGTCCAGCGCCCGTGGCGGTAGGGCTGCCAGTCGCGGTCGACCCGCGGGCGCCACACGTGGCGGCCGCCGTCGTCGATCCACGAGCCGTAGTCGTCGAGGATCGCCGCCTCGCGGGCCAGCGAGCGGTCGACGTAGCGGGTGTCGGCCACGTCGCGGTCGAGGCGCTCGCCCCAGCGCTCGAGGTCGTCCTGGTAGGAGGCGACGCGGACGTCGGCGCCGCCGCGGTCCTCGATCAGCGCCTCCTCGCCGCCGCGCACCACCACCGAGCCGCGGTCGGTCGCCACCTCGGCCCAGCCGTCGCGCGCCAGCACCTGCGACCAGCCGCGGCCGGCGGTCAGCCGGTAGGCGCCCGGCTCCTGCACGTAGACGGTGCCGTTCGGCAGCTCGATCCGCGGCAGCTCGCGGCCGGCGGCGTCGGCGAAGACGACGAGCTGCGCGTTGCCCTCGACGAGCACCAGCTCGGTGACCTCGTCGCGGCTCTCGGGCGAGGCGGCGAGGCGGGCGAGCACCACCTCGCTGTCGCCGTCGACGCGCAGCAGGTTGCCGTCGGCGAGCAGCACCTCGGCCATCGAGCCGGGGGAGACCCACAGGCGGTCGCCGGCGAGCAGCGGCTGGTTGATCTCGACCGCCTCGCGGTCGCCGCTGTCGCCCTCGACCAGCGTCGCCGAGCCGCGCAGGTTGCGCAGGTAGCTGTAGCCGGAGTCGTAGCCGGCCTGCGACGTGTCGTCGTAGCCGGCGTCGTAGCCGGAGTCGTCGTAGCCCTGCGCCGCCGCGCCCGGCGCGGCGAGCAGGGCGAGCGCGGCCACCGCGGCCGCCAGCGGACGGAGCTTCCTCACCTTCGGCCTCATCGTGACCATCCTCGCGAGCATCGCTGCCACCTCCGTTCGTCCCCCGCGACGCCGCTCCGGTGACGTCCCGGTGCCCATCCGCGGCGGGGGTCGGCTCTCCGGGGAGAGCAACTTCCGATCCATCCCAACGGGTGACGCAAACCTGCAATTCCACAAGGGTTTCCGCGGTTTGCTATCATGCGCCGGCGAGGTGCGGTGTCCACTCCGGGAGTCGCCGGCGTCCCCTCCAGGGGCGTTCCTCCTCCCGTCGCAGATCGTCCGCGGAGAGCAACAGAGCATGGTGTTGAAGAGCTGGTTCCGGAGCTCCGCCAAGGGCGAGGCGTCGAAGCCGGAGGAGCAGGGGCCGACGATCGAGGACCTGATCGTCCTCGAGCGCTACGACGAGGCCGAGGCGCGGCTCAAGGCCGAGCTCAAGGAGGACCCGGACGACCTCCACGCCCACCTCAAGCTGGCCGAGGTCTACACCGGCCTCGCCCGCGGCGCCGACGCCGCCGACCAGTACCTCTTCGTCGCCGAGGAGTACGCCAAGGACGGCTTCTACGACAAGGGGATCGCGCTGCTCTCGAAGGCGATGAAGCTCAGCCCGGCCGACGAGGGCCTGCGCCACAAGCACTACGCCTTCGAGCGCGCCAAGGGGCTCGACCACAAGCGGCAGGCGGCGCTCGAGGGCGTGCGGCAGAGCCGCCACGCCGGCGGCGCGACCGGCACGCGGCTCCTCCAAGTGCAGCGCGCCTGGCACCACCTGGCGCCGACGCCGCTCGTCGCCCGCCTCTCCCCGGACGGCCTGCGCCGCCTGTTCGCCGCCGGCGAGGTGGTGCGCTGGCCGGCCGGATCGGTGGTGGCGCGGCGCGGCGAGGCCGAGCCGGCGGCGCTCGCGGTGGTGCTCGCCGGCGCGCTCGAGGCGGTGATCGGCAAGGCCGGCGGCGGCGAGACGACGGTGCGCGCCTTCGGCGCCGGCGACGTCCTCGGCGAGACGGTGCTCTTCTCCCGCGCCCCCTGGCCGGCGACCTACCGGGTGAGCGAGGAGGCGAGCGCGCTCCAGCTCGACCGCGCCGGCCTCGAGCACAGCCTGGCGGGCAACCCCGACCCGGTGAGCTACCTCGACGGCCTGCGGAGCGACGGCCACGACGCCGAGATCTACCGCATCGTGGGCCGCCTGGAGGCGCCGCGATGAGCCTGCGCCCGATCCGCCTCTACCCCGACCCGGTGCTGCGCCGCCCCGCCGATCCGGTGGACCGCTTCGACGACGAGCTCGCCGCCCTGGTCGCCGACATGGTCGAGACCATGCACGCCGCCCCCGGCGTCGGGCTGGCGGCGCCGCAGGTCGGCGTCTCCCGGCGGGTGTTCGTCGTCGATCTCTCGGTCGGCGAGGAGCCGGGGCACGTGCACGTCTTCGTCAACCCGCGGATCGTCGCGGAGGAGGGGCTGGTGACGGACTACGAGGGGTGCCTGTCGATCCCCGACGTCTCGGAGAAGGTGGACCGCCCGCAGCGGGTGGTCGTCGAGGCGCAGGACGTCCACGGCGAGCCCTTCCGCGTCGAGGCCGAGGACTGGCTGGCGCGGGCGATCTGCCACGAGAGCGACCACCTCGACGGCATCCTCTTCGTCGACCGGCTGCGCGGCCTGCGGCGCGAGAAGGCGCGGCGGGCGCTCAGGCGGCTCGCCCGCGAGCACGAGGAGGTGACGGCATGAGGCGATCGCGCTCCTTGACCGCCCTGTGCGGCGTCCTGCTCCTGTCGCTCGCCTGCGGCGGCGGCGGGGGAGGCGGCGGCGGGCCGGTCGACCCGGGGCCGCCGGCCGCCGCCCTGACCTTCACCCCCGGCGGCACCGCCGGCGGCAACGTCGTGCTCCTCACCCGCACCGGCTCGACCTCAGGCCGCGACCTCGAGCTGGCCGTCGAGGCGCGCGAGGTGACCTCGCTCTACGGCGTCGCCTTCGACCTCGGCTACCCGGCCTCGGTGCTCTCCTTCGAGGGCGCCACCCAGGGGCCGTTCCTGTCGAGCGGCGGCTTCCAGGTGTCGCTCCAGGTCGCCGAGGAGACCGGCAACCTGATCGTCGGCGTCACCCGCCTCGGCGCGGTGGGCGGCGCCTCGGGCAGCGGCACGCTCGTCACCCTGCGCTTCACCGCCGTCGGCTCCGGCGGCGGCGACCTCACCTTCTCGCGCACCCGGGCGATCGACCCCCAGGGCCAGGCGATCGACGACGTCGCCTTCGTGGGCGGCAGCGTCCAGAGCACCTTCTGACCGTGGCGGGCGAGACGGCGGCCGGGCGCGACACGGCGACGGCGAAGCGGGCGCGCCCCTTCCAGCAGCCGCGCTTCTACAACACGCTCGGCCGCGAGCTGGTCGCCTTCGAGCCGCTGGTCGCCGGCGAGGCGCGCGTCTACACCTGCGGCCCGACGGTCTACAACCACGTCCACGTCGGCAACCTGCGGACCTTCCTCTTCGAGGACGTGCTGCGGCGGGCGCTCTCCTGGCTCGGCTACCGCGTCACCCAGGTGATGAACCTCACCGACGTCGACGACAAGACGATCGAGGGCGCCCGCCGCGCCGGCGTCACCCTCGACGAGTACACCGCGCCCTACGTCGAGTCCTTCTTCGCCGACCTCGACACCCTCCACGTCGAGCGCGCCGAGCGCTACCCGCGGGCGACCGAGCACGTGGCGGAGATGATCGAGCTGGTCGAGCGGCTGCTCGCGGCCGGCGTCGCCTACGAGCGCGACGGCTCGGTCTTCTTCCGCATCGCCGACGACCCCGACTACGGCAGGCTCTCCGGCATCGACCTCGACGCCGTCCGCCGGGGCGACCGCGTGGCCTCCGACGAGTACGGCAAGGAGGACGTCCGCGACTTCGTGCTGTGGAAGGCGGCCAAGCCGGACGAGCCGTCGTGGGAGAGCCCCTGGGGCCCCGGCCGCCCGGGATGGCACATCGAGTGCTCGGCGATGAGCATGAAGTACCTCGGCGAGACCTTCGACGTCCACACCGGCGGGGTGGACAACGTCTTCCCCCACCACGAGAACGAGATCGCCCAGAGCGAGTCGGCGACCGGCAGGCCCTTCGCCCGCCTGTGGCTCCACTCCGAGCACCTGATCGTCGACGGCGAGAAGATGTCGAAGTCGCTCGGCAACCAGTACACGCTGGGCGACCTCCTGGCCCGCGGCGTCGACCCCCGCGCGCTGCGCTACCTCTTCGTCTCCGTCCACTACCGGCAGAAGCTCAACTTCACCTTCGCCTCGCTGGAGGCGGCCGGCAACGCGCTCGCCCGCGTCGACGAGATGCGCTTCCGCCTCGACCACGCCGCCGAGTCCGGCCGCCCGCGCCCGGCGCTCGCGGAGGCCCTCGCCCGCGCCGACCGCGACTTCGCCGCCGCGCTGGCCGACGACCTCAACGTGGCCGCCGCGCTCGCCGCCGTCTTCAACCTGGTCCGCCAGGTCAACGTGGCGATCGAGTCCGGCGAGCTCGGCGAGGGCGACCGCCGCCGCGTGCTCGCCACCCTCGCCTCCTTCGACCGCGTCCTCGGCGTCCTCGACCTCGCCGCCTGGCGCCGCCCCGACGCCGCCCCCGCCGGCCCCACCGACGAGGAGGTCGAGTCCCTGATCGCCCGCCGCGCCGAGGCCCGCGCCAACCGCGACTGGGCCGGGGCCGACCGCCTGCGCGACGAGCTGGCGGCGGCGGGGATCGTGCTGGTGGACACCCCGGCGGGGCCACGCTGGGAGCGGGGGTTGGGGCGGCCGGCGAGGAGCGCCCGGCTCACACCACTTCCAGCCCCCGCCGCGCCCCCGCCGGGGGGGGGGG
>DATABP010000083.1:0-2883 GCA_036259515.1 Thermoanaerobaculia bacterium
CGGCCGCCGGCGTCACGGCCCCGGGTGGCGGGAGGGAGAGAGAGCGGGCCACGGCGCCGGCGGCCGTCCATTCCGAGGACGACTCGTTCTCGGGGCGGCCCCGCCGGAGACGCCATGGAACCCCGCGAGCCCCAGCGATTCGCCTCCGAAGAGGCCGCCGCCGCCCCCGACCGGGTGCTGGTGCTGACCGCCGACGTCGGCCCCACCGCCGACCCGACGGCGCGGGCGCTCGCCGACTCCGACCTCTCCGTGCGCGTGGTCCACGAGATCGGCGAGCTGCGCGGCGAGCTCGAGCGCGGCGCCGGGGCGCTCTTCGTCGCCGCGGCGACGCTCTCGCCGGCCCAGCTCAAGTCGCTCCTCACCGGCCTCGCCGAGGAGCCGTCGATGGAACGGCTGCCGGTCTTCGTGGTCGGCAACGGCGAGCGCCGCCACAAGGTGGTCGAGGCGCTCGCCGCGCTCGACAACGTCACCCTGCTCGAAACGCCGCCCTCCGAGCGCACGCTGATCGCCGCCGCCCGCGCCGCGCTCCGCGAGCGGCAGCGGCAGGCCTACGTCGGCCAGCTCCTGGGGCGGATCGAGGAGGCCGAGGAGCGCGAGGAGAGGCTCCTCGCCGCGATCGGCCACGAGCTGCGCAACCCGCTCGGAGTGATCGCCACGGCGCTCTCGCTGATGCGGCGGCTGGAGGGCGACGACGGCCCGACCGCGCGCTACCGCCGGATGATCGAGCGCCAGGTCGAGACGCTGACCACCAAGATCGACGAGATGATCGATCCCGACCGCACGCCCGCCGGCAGCGAGCACCAGCGCGAGTGGCCGCCGCCGTCGAGGCGCGACGGCGGGCGCCGCCGCGACGCCCCGTCCGCGCGCGCCGCCGACGGCACGCCGCTCCTCGTCGTCGAGGACAACGACGACGCCCGCTCGGCGCTCGTCGAGCTGCTCGAGCTGTGGGGCTACCGGGTGTGGGGCGCCGGCACCGGCGAGGAGGGAGCCGAGCTCGCCTCGCAGTTCGACCCCGACATCGCGCTCGTCGACCTCGACCTTCCGGGGATCGACGGCTACGAGGTCGCCCGCCGCCTGCGCCAGGCGCGCGCCAACCGGCTGATCATCGCGATGAGCGGCTACGGCCAGCCGCAGGACCGCGAGCGCTCGTTCGCCTCCGGCTTCGACCGCCACCTGGTCAAGCCGGTCGACCCGCGGCGGCTGGCGCGCCTGCTCGAGAAGCCGCGGACGGCCCAGGGGGCCGCCTGAGCGCCTGCGGCGCACTCTTGTCTTGGAGGGAGCCCGGAACCGATGGAGACCCTGCAGCCCGTGACCGATCGACCGCCCGTCGAGCCGACCGTCGCCGACGCCGCCGCCGGGCCCGGCGACGACGCCACCGCGCGCGCCCGCGAGCAGCGCATCCTGATGCTCGCCCGCGTCGGCCAGGACGAGGCGCTCGCCGAGCGGGCGCTGGCGAAGGCCGGCTACGAGCTGATGGTGCACCGCGACGGCGAGGAGATCGCCGCCGAGATCGAGGCCGGGGCCGGCGCGTTGATCGTCAGCTCCGAGGCGCTCACCCCCGAGCACCTCGGCCACCTGATCGACGCCCTCGAGCACCAGCCGCCGTGGTCCGACCTGCCGGTGCTCGCCCTGCCGCAGGAGGACAGCGCCAGCGCCCGCTGGACCGCCCAGGCGATGGAGCGGCTGGGGAACGTCATCGTGCTCGAGCGGCCGCTCCGCAACGCGATGCTGCTCTCGGCGGTGAAGAGCGCGCTCCGCGACCGCGCCCGCCAGTACCGCTTCCGCGAGATGATGTCGCGCCTCGACGAGGTCGAGCGCCGGCGCCACCAGTTCCTCGTCGACCTCGGCCACGAGGTGCGCAACCCGCTGGCGGTGATCCGCACCGCGCTCGGCCTCCTGCGCGAGCTCGACGACGACGAGGCCCGCCGCCGCCAGCCGATCGAGCTGATCGAGCGGCAGAGCGACCAGCTCGCCCGGCTGATCGACGACCTCCTCCAGGTCACCCGCTTCAACGTCGGCCGGCTGGCCCTCCAGCGCACCGCCACCGACCTCGCCGAGGTGGTCGAGACGACGCTCGCCAGCTTCTCGCTCCTCGCCAAGGCGGGCGGCGGCGAGCTCGACCTCGAGGTCGACGCCGGCGAGGTGCCGGTGTCGGCGGACCCGGTGTCGCTCGAGCAGATGATCTTCCACCTCGTCCGCGGCGCGGTGCGCGACACCCGCCCCGGCGAGCGCGCCCGACTGGCCGTCCAGGCCGAGGAGAACCACGCGGTGCTCTCGGTGACCGCCGGCGCCGGCGGCGAGGGCGAGGGCGAGTCGGAGCTGGCGCAGTCGCTGCCGATCGTCCGCAACCTCGCCGAGCTCCACGGCGGCCGGGTCGAGGTGCGCCAGGAGGGCGAGCTCCGCCACGTCGAGGTGCGCCTGCCGCGCCGCGCGCATCCCGGCGTCCGCCGCCGCACCAAGAAGCGCCGGCCGGGGGCGCCGCTCTCGGTGCTGGTGGTCGAGGACTCCCCGGACGGTCGCGAGGGGCTGACCACGCTGCTCGAGCTCAAGCAGTACCGGGTGACCAGCGCCGGCGGCGGCAAGGAGGCTCTCGCCAAGGTCGACAAGGCGAAGCCGGAGGTCGCCCTGGTCGACATCGGCCTCCCCGACATGGACGGCTACGAGGTCGCCCGCGAGCTCCGCCGCCGCTTCAACTCGCAGCTCACGCTGATCGCGCTGACCGGCTACGGCCAGCCCGACGACCGGCGGAAGGCGCTGGAGGCGGGGTTCGACCTGCACCTCGTGAAGCCGGTGGACCCGCAGCAGTTGTTCGATCTGCTCGGCGACATCGCGGCGGGGCCGGAGGGGTAGGGATCCAGGGAGGTAGGGAGGCGAGGGAGTGCC
>DATABP010000084.1:0-4691 GCA_036259515.1 Thermoanaerobaculia bacterium
TCCCCTTCCCGCCGCCGTCTCCGCCCTTCTCGTCGCCCTCCCTGCCCTCCCGCGGCGGCCGCGAGTACCGCCGGCGCTTCTCGATCAGCTCCTCCAGCCGCCGCTCGACCTTGCCGTTGACGCTGTCCGCCGGGTACGTGCCGTCGGCGCCGCGCTCGCCGGCCGGCACCCCGGTCAGCACCTCGATCCCCTGGTCGACGTGGCCGACCGCCCACAGGTGGAAGCGGCCGGCGGCGACCGCCTCGACGACGTCGCGGGAGAGCATCAGGTGCTTGACGTTGGCGGCGGGCACCAGCACCCCCTGGTCGCCGGTCAGGCCGCGCGCCCGGCACAGCTCGAAGAAGCCCTCCACCTTCTGGTTGACGCCGCCGATCGCCTGCACCTCGCCGTGCTGGCTGACCGAGCCGGTGACCGCGATCGACTGGCGGATCGGCACCCCGGAGATCGCCGACAGCAGCGCGTAGAGCTCGGTCGACGAGGCGCTGTCGCCGTCGATGCCGCCGTAGCTCTGCTCGAACACCAGGTGGGCGGAGAGCGACAGCGGGCGCTCGGCGGCGTAGCGGGCGGCGAGGAAGGAGGCGAGGATCAGCACCCCCTTCGAGTGGAGCGGGCCCGAGAGCCGCACCTCGCGCTCTATGTTCACCACCTCGCCGTTGCCCATCCGGACCCGCGCGGTGATGCGGCTCGGCCGGCCGAAGAGGTAGCCGCCGAGGTCGAGCACGGCGAGGCCGTTGACCGTCCCCACCCGCGCGCCGGTCGTGTCGATGCGCACTGTCTCGCGCAGCACGTCCTCGCGCAGCCGCTCCTCGACCCGGTTGGCGCGGTAGACGCGCTCGGCGAGGGCGCGCTCGACGTCGGCGGCGCCGACCACCGGGTGGCCGGCGCGGCCCGCCCAGTGGTCGGCCTCGCGCACCAGGTCGCAGATCGCCGAGGTCTGCGCGGTCAGCTTCGCCGAGTCGCCGACCCGCCGCGACGCCTCCTCGACCACCCGCGCCACCGCCGTCTTGTGGAACGGCCGGAGCCCGTCGCGCTGCACCAGGCTGGCGACCAGCCGTCCGTAGGTGCGCTCGCCGGGGGCGTCGCGCGGCACCTGGTCCGAGAAGTCGGCCGCCACCTTGAAGAGCTCGGTGAACTCGGGATCGGCGGCGCACAGCAGGTAGTAGAGCGAGCGCTCGCCGGTGAGCACCACCTTGACGTCGAGCGGGATCGGCTCGGGCTCGAGCGTCACCGTGGAGATCAGGCTCCACGACTGGCCGGGCGACTCGATCTTCACCTGCCGCGAGACCAGCGCGCGCTTCAGCGCCTCGTAGGCGAACGGCTGGCGCAGGAGCTTGTCGGCCTCGAGCACCAGGTAGCCGCCGCTCGCCCGCGCCAGGGCGCCCGCCTTGATCAGCAGGAAGTCGGTGACCAGGGCGCCCATCCGCGGCAGGTGCTCGACCCGGCCGACCAGGTTGCCGTAGCTCGGGTGGTCCTCGTGGACGATCGGGGCGCGCTCGGCGCCGCCGTGGTCGACCAGTACGTTGACGCCGTAGCGGCGGAGCGGCCCCGGCTCGGGCCCGGCGGCGCCGCCGGACCCGTCGCCGCCCTCCGCGGCCGGCTCGCCGCGGCCGCGCTGCAGGAAGTCGCGGGCGTGCTCGACGACGTCGGCGCGCACCGCGGCGAGGTACGGTCCGACCTGCTCCTCGTCGGCGTAGGTCCGCTCCAGCTCCTCGAACAGCGGCCCGACGGCGACCCTGGTGATCTCCTCGTAGAGCTCCATCACCCGGCGGCGGTGCTCGCGCTGCCAGCCCGGAACCTGGCGCAACGCGCGCTCGACCTCGCCCTGCATCGCCTCCATCTCGGCCTCGATCTTCCGCCGCTCCTCGTCGGGGAGCTTCATCACCTGCTCGCGGTCGATCACCTCGCCTTCGCGGCGCGGGGCGAAGGCGATGCCGCCCGGCGCCCGCATCGCCACCAGCCCGCGCTCGCCGGCCTGCCGCTGGAGCTCCTCGAAGAGCGCCGCCTGCCGCTCGCGCAGCTCCTCCTCGAGGGCGCCGCGGCGGGCCTGGTACTCCTCGCTCTCGAAGGCGGCGGCGAGCGTGGAGCCGATCTCGCGCACCACGCGCTCCATGTCGGCGGCGAGGCGGCGGCCGACGCCGGGCGACAGCCGCAGCAGGCGCGGCCGGTGCGACTCGGCGAAGTCGTGGACGTAGCAGAGGTCGGGCGGCGCCGGCTTCCCGGCCGCCGCGCGGTGGACAAAGTGCCGCACCGCGTGGTGCTTGCCGACCCCGGCCGGCCCGAGCGCGAAGACGTTGAACCCCGGGTGCTCGACGTCGACCCCGAAGGCGAGGGCGGCGGTGGCGCGCGGGTGGCCGACGATCTCGTCGAGCGGCTCGGCGTCGGCGGTGGTCTCGAAGCCGTAGGCGTCCGGGTCGCTCGCGCGGTGGAGCTCGGCGGCGGTCAGCTCGTGGACGGCGGACGGTCGATCGGTGGTCAAGCGCTCCCCTCCTCCCCGGTGGTGACGGTCCGCGGCGCTCCGCGTCGGAGTGCAATCGACGTTCCCCGGCGGGCGGCGCGGTGCGCGCCAAGGCTACCGCGCGCCCGGCGGCTCCGCCCCGAGGTGGATCAGCCGGTCGACCGGGGCGAAGGCGTCGGTGAGCACCGGGGCGCCGGAGAGGTCGGGCGGCTCGTCGGTGCGCAGCCGGGCGAGCTCGACGAGCGACGGGTCGAGCCCCGGCCGCGGCCCGAGCTCCTCGGCGCGGGCGAGGAGCTCGGCGTCGGTCGCCGCCGGCCGGCGGGTGGCGAGGAGCAGCCGGTTGGCGCGGTCGGGCACCGGGAAGACCTCGAGCGTCGGGAACACCGCCGCCACCGTGCGCGCGATCGCCGCCGGGAACGGCGCGTCGAGCTCGGCGGCGAGGTTGACGGCGAAGACGCCGCCCGGCGCCAGCCGCGACTCGGCGAGCCGCACCAGCTCGACTGTGGTGAGGTGGAAGGGCACCGAGAGCCCGATGTAGGTGTCGGCGAGGATGAGGTCCCAGCTCTCCTCGTGGGTCTCGAGGAAGCGGCGCGCGTCGGCGACGTGGACGCGGACGCCCTCGCCCTCGACCAGCCCCATGTGCCGCCGCGCCACCTCGGCGACCGCCGGGTCGATCTCGACGAAGTGCACCTCGACGCCGGGGAAGGCGCGCCGCAGGTAGCCGGCGACGTTGCCGCCGCCCAGGCCGAGGATCAGCACCCGGCGCACCTCGGGAGCCAGCAGCCACGCCGCCGGCAGCACCCGCGGATAGCCCATCGCCACCTCGCCGGTGGCGAGGTCGACCGCGCCGTGGACGACGCCGTCGCTCTCCAGGTAGCGCACGCCGCCGCTGTCGACCACGGAGAGCGTCTGGTAGGGCGTGGCGCGGCGGGCGACGAGGCCGGCCGGCGGCGCGACGATGTCCGGCGGCCCGGCGAAGGCCAGCGCGAGGAGCGCCAGCGCGACGAGGATCGCCAGCGAGTGCCGCCGCCGATCGCCGGCGAGCGCCACCAGCGCCGTCGCCGCCGTGATCCCGAGCACCAGCGCCAGGGCGCGGCCGAGCGGTAGGAAGGGGATGAGGAGGAAGGTGCAGCCCAGGGTGCCGACCAGGCTGCCGGCGGTCGACACCGCGTACAGCGAGCCGGCGGTGTGGCCGATCCGCTCGAGGTCGCGGGCGGCGAGCCGCACCGCGTAGGGCGAGAGCGTCGCCAGGAGCACCGAGGGCGGCGCGAAGAGCACGCTGGCGGCGAGGAGCGGCCCCCACACGGTGCCGCCGGTGCGCTCGCCCATCGCCTCGGCGAGCGGCGGCCCGAAGGCGACGACCACCGCCTGCGCCACCCCGGCGGCGACCCCCATCCTGCCCAGCCCGCCGACCGTCGGGTCGCGGTCGGCGGCGCGCCCGCCCCACCAGTAGCCCACCGCCAGCGCCGCCAGGAAGACGCTGATGATCGAGCCCCAGACGTAGACGCTGTTGCCGAACCGCGGCGCCAGGATGCGGCTCGACAGGATCTCCAGCGCCATCAGCACCGCGCCCCCCGCGAACGCCACCCACGTCACCACGGCCCGCTGGCGGACGGCCCGGCTCATCGCGAAGGATGATCGCACAGCGGGTCGGACGCGGCGGGTGTCGATTTCCCCGCCCGTCGTTCGTCGTCGGATATGAAAGGGGGCGGTGGCGGCGACCGAGCCGGCCTCCCGCCCGCGAACCAGGACCCGAACCCGAGGAGGAAGACCGATGCGCGTGATGGTGATCGTCAAGGCGAACGAGGACACCGAGGCCGGAGTGCCGCCGAGCCAGCAGATGCTGGCCGAGATGACGGCGTTCAACGAGGAGCTGGTCGAGGCCGGCGTCATGCTCGCCGGCGACGGGCTCAAGCCGAGCTCGGCGGGGAAGCGGGTGCGCTTCTCCGGCGCCGAACGGTCGGTGATCGACGGCCCGTTCGCCGAGACCAAGGAGCTGATCGCCGGCTACTGGGTGTGGGAGGTGCGGTCGATCGAGGAGGCGGTCGAGTGGGCGAAGCGCTGCCCGAACCCGACCGGCGAGGAGTCGGTGCTCGAGATCCGCCCGTTCTACGAGGCCGAGGACTTCGGCGAGGAGTTCACCCCCGAGCTGCGCGAGCGCGAGGCGCGGCTGGCCGCCGAGATCGAGGCGCGCCGGAAGGGCTGATCCGCGCGCCGCGCGCCGCCGCCGTCGCTC
>DATABP010000085.1:0-1900 GCA_036259515.1 Thermoanaerobaculia bacterium
CCGTGTCGATCCGCCGACTCACCGTTCGCCGCACCGTTCGCCTTGCCTCCGCGCACGGCCGCTCACGCCGCCGCGCCCGTCGCCCATCCGCTGTCGTCCTCCGCGATCCTGCTCGCGATCATAGCGAAATCTGCACGCGCCGATCGGGCGCGCTCTCACTCCGCCGCCGGCCAGCGGACGAAGCCGCCGTCCATCCACACCAGGTCGTTGCCGAGCGCCGTCTCCGCGAAGCCGCCGAGGGCGTAGGCCGCGGACTGGTAGGTGCCGTCGGCGCCGGGGCTGCGCACCCCGTACTGGTGGTTCAGGGCGGAGAGGCGGCGGTCGAGACAGAACTCGATCGGCCGACCCCAGGCGTCCTCCTCCGGCAGCTCGCGGAGGTAGGCGGGGACGAGGAGGGCGGCGAGGTCGGCGTGCGAGATCGGCGGGCAGTCGTTCCAGCGCACCTCGCGCTGCGGGCGGCCGGTCATCTGCCGCCGGCCGCGCTCGAGCCGGTTGTCGCGCACCCAGGAGTGGAGGGCGTGCGCCGCCTCGAGCAGCCTTCCCATCGTCGTCTGGGCGAGCTCGAGGTCGGAGACCGGCGGCGGCACCGGCTCGGCCGGCACCGCCTCCTGCGGCGGGGCCGCGGCCTCCTCCACGGGCGTCGCCTCCTGCTCGGACGGCGGCGCGACCTCGGCGTCCATCACCTCCTGCTCGGCCACCTCTTCCTCGCTCGCCGGCTCCTCGTCCGGCGGCGGCTCCTGCGGCGCGGCGGCGGCCAGCGGGGCGAGCGCGAAGAGGGCGAGGAGCGGCAACGCGGCGATGGAGCCGCGGCGGGCGGAGCGACACGGATCGAGCGACATGACGGCCTCCTTTCGAGGCCGCCGGTATAGGCGACGACGGCCGAGATGTCAAGCCGCTCCGTGGCACTCGTGTTGCACATCGCAGCCCGGCGGAGTGAGGAATGCACCCTCGCAGATCCAACAGAGGAGGACCGAAGCGATGACACGTCGACTGCTCCTTGTCCTGTTCGTCGCCCTGTTCGCGGCGACCCCGCTGGCGGCCCAGACCGACCAGCAGCCGCCCGGGGGCACGAACCCCGAAACGGGCGAGCGGATGGACCGCGCCGAAGAGGGCACGATGTCCGGCACCGTCGTCCTGCTCGACGACGAGAACCTGATCATCGAGACCGCCGAGGGCGACCGCGCCTTCTCGATCGACACCGACAGCGAGCTGCCCGTCGAGCTGCGCGACGCCGACGACTGGTCGACCTTCAACGGCTCCGAGGTCGAGGTCGCCTTCGTGCCCGGCGAGGACGGCGAGCTGCGCGTGGTGCGCACGCTGACGCTGGTCTCCCCGACCGGCGCCGCCACCACCAGGACCACCGCCGACACCGACCTCGACGCCGACACCGCCGTCGAGCCGATGCCGGACACCGACCTCGCCGACCAGAGCCAGCTCGTCGAGCCCGACGAGGTGGACGCCACCGCCGACGTGGACGTCGACGTCGACACCGACGGCGACACCGACGCCGAGCTGACCGCCAGCGCCAATCTCCAGGACGACGACGACCTCGACGCCACGACCAGCGGCCTGGTCGACGACGAGGACGACGACCTCGACGGCGAGCAGATGGCCAGCCTGCCGGCCACCGCCAGCTCGCTGCCGTGGCTCGGGCTGATCGGCAGCGTGGCTCTGCTGGCGGCCCTCGGCCTCGGCTGGATCGAGTCCCGCCGCCGCCGGGTGACCGTCGGCCGCTGAGCCATCCGATGCGGCACCTCGCCGCGCCGGCGCGCGCGCCCGGACGCTCGGGCGCCCTGCGCACCGTCCGCCACCTCCTCCTGGGGGTGGCGGCGGTGTGTCTCGGGGTCTGGGGGTGGGCCCACCTCGACGCCGCCCGCTGGGAGGCCGACGCCGAGCGCCG
>DATABP010000086.1:0-8289 GCA_036259515.1 Thermoanaerobaculia bacterium
AAAGGCGTCGAGGCGCGGGAAGTCGAGGTCGGTGTGCTCGACGTTGTCCCGCTCGTCGTCGCCGTCGTGGATCGTCACCGCGCTCTGCCGGAGCAGGGCGACGAGGTCGTCGACCTCCGGGAGCTCGCCGGTCAGACGGCGATGGAGCTCCTGCAGGAGGAGGAGGACGCCGGCGGTCACCGGGGCGGCCTGGCTGGTGCCCTGCTGCACCGACTCGCCGTGCGGGCCGTCGATGCCCGACGAGGTGACCGGCGCGCCGGGGGCGAACACGTCGGTGCGGCACGCCGCGTCGACGCTCTCGTGGAGGCGCTGCGAGAACGGCGTGATGCGGTCGGGTCCCGAGGCGTCGGTGTGGGCGCCGGAGCGGTAGGTGAACGGTCCCTCGAACTCGTCGTAGACGGCGCCGACGCTGACGCACTGGCGGAGGATCGCCGGGAACGCCATCCCCTGCCGGCTGTCGTGGGTGAAGTAGTGGTTGCCGGCGGCGACGACCACCGGGACGCGGCGCGCCCGCAGTCGGCCGATGCGGTCGGCGACCGGGTGCTGGGCGAACGGCCCGTCGTCGGTGCCGTTGTCGCCGGCGCTCAGCGACATGCAGACGGCGGTGATGCCGTGCTCCTGGTGATGGTCGAGCACCCACTGGAGGGCGTCGGCCACCGAGTCGAAGGTGCCGCCGCCGTCGTCGCGCAGCACCTTGAGCGGCACCACGCCCGCGCCGGGGGCGACGCCGCGGTGGTCGCCGTCCGCGCAGACGATGCCGGCGACGTTGGAGCCGTGGCCGTGGCGGTCGGTGACCACGTCGGGGTCGCCGCCGTCGTCGGTGGTGAAGTTGCGCCGCGCGACGACGCGGCCGGCGAAGTCGACGTGATCGACGTTGAGGCCGGTGTCGCACACCGCGACGGTCAGCCCCGAGCCGTCGACCGAGAACACGTTGCGCGCCTCGTTGGCGCGGATCAGCCGGTCGACCTCGGTCAGCGCGAGGCCGAGCTGCGGCGCTCCGAACTGCCGGGGAGGCTCGACCGGATCGATCGCCGGCAGGGCCACGTTCGCGGGGTTCTCTTCGGGCATGGTCAGTCTCCTGGGTCGGGGAAGTGGACGTCGACGAACGGCGGATCGCCGTCGGCGCCGATGCGGACGACGCGCTCGCAACGCGCCGCCAACCGGTCGAGGGTGTCGGCGTCGGGGACGCCGTCGTAGGTCCCCTCGTGGGTCGACACCAGGGCGGTGCGCGGGCGGCCGTCCTCCGGCCGGGGCGGCAGGATGGCGTCGAGCAGCGCGCCCTCGGGCGTCCCGTTGTGGCTGCCGTGGTGGCCGACCTTGAGGAAGTGGACGGGCCGCAGCAGGTCGCGCTTGGCCATCTCCTTCCAGGCCCGCTCCTCGGCGTCGCCGGGGAACAGCAGACGCCAGCCGCGCCACTCGAGCAGGAAGACGACGCTGGTGTCGTTGGCCGCCCGGTCGATCATCCGGACGTTCGCGAAGATGCCGCGCCGGCGCCAGGAGAGGAGGTCGTAGAAGGCGCCGGCGTCGACGCCGGGCGGCGGGAGCGGATCGGGGAGCGGCGCCGCGGCGCCGCCGCCGGCCGCCGGCGGCGGTCCGAGCCCGAGCCCCATCGGCCGGAAGCGGCCGTAGTAGGTCGAGGTGTCCTCCTCCGGCCCCCACACCGTGAGGCGCGCCTCCGCGAAGGGATGGGCGCCGGCGAGGTCGCTCTCGCGCGAGACGTAGGTGGTCTTCCGGCCGACCGTGCGCAGGTGCGCCACGCAGTCGGCGGTGGCGCGGGGGTCGTTGTTGAGCATCGCCGCGCGCAGCGCCGGAGCGGGCTCGCCGGCGGCGAGGAAGCGGGCGATACCGTGGTAGGTCTCCTCGAGCGCCAGCCGTCTCTTCTTCGCCTCGGGATGGCGCTCGTAGTAGCCCTCCTCCGCCGAGGCGGTCAGCCAGGCGTGGGTGGCCCGGAGGTCGAGGCCCCGCGCCTCCTTCGCCCACAGGAGGCCCTGCACGTGGTCCATGTGCTCGTGCGTCATCACGTAGAGGTCGAGCGGGCGGCCGCCCAGCTCGGCGAGGACGTCGTCGATCACCGGCCCGAACACGTCGTCCTCGCCGCCCGAGCCGGCGAGCACGTTGCCGACGTCGATCAGCAGATGGCGCACGGTGACGACGCCGTCGGCGCCGCGGTCGGGGACGCTGACCAGCAGCGCGTCGCCGAAGCGGACGTTGTAGGCGCGGACGCGGAGGCTATCCATCGGCTCCCTCCTCCTCGTCGTCGCTCCACTGGTCGGCGAGGTGCAGCATGCGGCCGGCGCCGCGCACGCGCATCAGGTCGTCGCTCGTCTCCACCCGGACGGCGTCTCCGAGGTCGTCGCCGGAGTCGGGGCCGAACCGCAGGCGCTCCTCGGCGACCAGCCGGCGGAGCATCAGGTCCCGGTCCTCCACCAGCCGCGCCGCCGCCGGGCTGCTCGCCGGGGACCGGGCCGCGTCGGCGATCAGCAGCGCCCGCACCCGCCGCGTCTTCCAGTCGACCGCCAGGGTGGAGCCGACGGTGATCTGCCGCAGCCGGGCGAGCGGCAGGTCGCGCGGATTGGGCTCCGTGCAGTCCCAGGACACCTTGAAGAGGAGCTCCTTGACGTCGGCGAGGCCGCCTTGCCGCCCGTCCCGCCGCACGTAGTAACGCTTGGTCGCCACCCGCCGCGGCCGCACGCGGAACCGGGCGCCGTCCGGCACGCCGAAGAGCTCGCGGTGGCGCTCGACGAAGTCGTAGGCCACCCAATCGCTCGCCACCAGGGTCTCGAGGTCGACCCCGGCCAGCTCCGGCGCCTCGAACCCGGTGCGCACCTCCAGCTCCGCGGCGCCGGCGACGACGTGGCGGCGGACGAATTCCTCGACCAGCGCGTCGCGCCCGGTCGACTGCACCGGGTACGACGCCTGGTCCGAGGCGAGGATGGCGCGGCCGTAGTCGGCGAACGACACTTCGCCGGGCGGCAGGTAGTCGAGCGAGCGCAGCACCAGCCGCTTGAAGTGCTGCGAGGCGACGAAGAGCGCGAACCCGGAGGCGGAGTGCTCGCTGATGCCCTCCTCCGCCGCGCGCTCGGCGCGGTACTCGTCGTGGAGGCGGGCGAAGACGCGGTAGAGCGCTCCCGACAGCACCTCGGAGAGCAGGTGCGGCTCGCCGCGGGTCGCCTGGTTGCGGCGGTGGAGCTCGTCGAGACTCTCGTCGCTCGGGTCGAGGTTGCGCTCGTTCCACAGCGAGCGCAGGTGGCGCGAGCGGCCGGTGCGGTCGCGCTCGAAGCCGAACTGCTCGGCAAGCTGGGTGAACGCCTGCTGCCCGGCGACCTCGCCGCCGGTGAGCCGGAGCAGGCGCGTCCGCAGCTTGCGGCTGCGCACCGCGACGAGCAGCGCCGTCAGGTCGGCCACCGCCTCGTGCAGCGCCAGCGCCTGCGGCGTCAGGCAGTGGTAGAGGTCGGGCGCGATGCCGTCGAGGATGGCGTGGGCCGCCTCGTGGGCGAGGATGTCCTGCGACAGCGCGGTGAACACCGTCCGCGGGCCCCCCGGGTCGACGCTCCGCGCCGGGAAGTGGAAGAACTGGAGGCTGTGCGACTCGCGCTGGTAGAAGGCGTTGGCCCACTCTCCGGCGCGCGGGAGGACGAGGAGCTGCGGCGCCCCGAACGCCCACTCCACCTCGCGGCCGAGGGCGTCGGGCTCCTGGTACATCTCCAGGGTCTCGCGGACGACGGCGAAGGCGTTGACGGCGAGGAAGTCGTCGCCGGTCGGGTCGACGCGGCCGGGCAGGGCGAAGCGCCCGGTGCGGTGCCTGCCCGTCGGCGCCACGAACCGCACGCCGGGGCGGAGCGCGCCCGTCGCGTCGTCGAACTGCAGCACCGCCAGCCGCCGGGTCACCGGTCCGTCGAGGCAGAAGTCCTCCTGGAACGTCCGCTCCTCGAGGTCGGCGCCGAGCCGGGGATCCTGCACCAGGTAGGGGACCCGCAGCTTCACCGTCATCGCTCACCACCTCCTGTGGCGTTGGACGGACGTCGCCGCCCGATTTCCCGGTCCGGCCGCCCCCGCGGGCCTCCTCACCCCACCACCTCCCCCCGGATCAGGTCCGCCTCGCCGCGCCGCCGCCGGCGCACGCCCGGCAGCGGGTGGTCCTGCTGCATGCCGGCGACGAGGTCCGCGGCGGCGAGCCAGTCGCGGGCGGCGAGCGGCGGGCCGAGGGGGGCCAGCGCCGGGTTGCCGGGGCCGCGGTTGTAGGCCAGCGAGAGGAGCGCCGTCTGCACCGATCCCGGGGTGGCGGGGTCGGGGAGGACGGCGAAGCGGGCGCCGATCGGTCGCCAGTAGTCGACGGCGAGGAAGGGGAGGACGCGGGCGGCCTCGGCGCGGCCGAGGCGGATCGCGGCGAGCGCCGGGCGCTCGGCGAGGGCCTGCCGCGCCGCGTCGCCGCGGAGGCCGAGGACGGCGGCGAGCTCCGCCAGCTCCGCCTCCCCGAGCAGCGCGCCGTAATGCAGGCGGAGGGTCGCGGCGGTCTGGTGGCCGAGGTCGAAGCCGGGGTCGAGGGTGACGCCGGAGGCGCCGCCGGGCCAGTACGGGCGCCCCAGGTGCCCCTCCCAGCGGTGGATCCACTCGAGATCGCCGTGGAAGCTCTCGAGGCCGGGCACGCCGGCGTAGCGGCGGCGCCAGCGCGCCATCCGGCGCGGCGCCAGCGCGGCCCAGGTCGCCGGCCCGACGACGCCGTCGACCGGGAGACCGCTCCGCGCCTGGAAGTCGCGCACCGCCCGCTCGGTGGCCGGGCCGAAGCGGCCGTCGACCGTCAGCTCGAAACCCTGGCCCACCAGCTTCTCCTGCAGCCGGCTCACCTCCGGGCGCAGGTGCGGCGTGGTGCCCTGCTCGCCGTCTCCTCGGCGCAAGGTGGGGAGCATGACGGCCCTCCGGTGAAGCGTTGTCGACTTTTCGTCGCCAGCTTATCGCGTAACGGCGGAGCCCGCGGTGGCGCCTCTTGCCGGCGGAGCAGGTCGCTTCGCCACATTCCCCGAGGAGGCAAGTCATGGTCTGGAAGGACTGTCGTCGGATCGCCGCGTCGCTCTTCGTCGTCTCGCTCCCGCTCGCCCTGCCGGCCGGCGCCGAGGTCTGCTGGGACTACACCGACTTCGAGCTGGCCAAGGTGCCGATCAAATGCGTCGAGATGGGCGACCTGACGACGCCCTGCTCGTGGAGCCCGTCCTGCAACGTCGACCTCGACCCGTCCGACTGCTGCACCGCGGTGCACGATCCGGGGGCGACGCAGACGATCGGCGAGATGCACGTCGCCTGGCACGACTGCCTGGGCAACGTCGGCAGCTCGGCCTCGCCGCCGCCGCCCAACCGCGGCCTCCGCTGGTACGCCTTCCACCGCCAGTTCGAGTCCGACTTCAACGTCTACCGCGAGGGGCTCGGGCTGACCAAGATCGACGCGCTGGAGTGGTGCCCGGGGATGACGATGCCCTACGGGCACTTCGGCGGCGGGCTCATGCCGGGCGCCCACCCGCTGGGCTGCGGCACCGGCGCCAACCGGCCCGGCGGCGTCACCTGCGACACCTGCGAGACCTTCAGCGAGTGCCTCTACGTCGCCGGCGCCGGCCCGGGCTCCTGTGCCACGCCGCCCCAGGCCGGCTGCTCGATCTCGGGCGTGACCTTCCCCTACACCGAGCTCGAGCAGTTCCAGAACGTCGACGAGATCGCCACCCTTCTCGACGCCTGGTTCCACGGCCAGATGCACGGCGCGGTGGCCGACGCCGACTTCGGCGGCTACGTCGCCGACTGCGCCGACCCCGACTGCTCGCCGCGCGACGCGATGTTCTGGCGCCTGCACAAGGCGCTCGACGAGGTGGTGCGCGCCTGGCAGAAGCTCAAGGCGGTCGACGTGACGGTGGTCGTCGACCGCTCCGGGAGCATGACGGCGGCCTCCGGCACCGGGGTGGGCACGCGGCTCGACAACGCGATCGAGGCGGCCGACATGTTCGCCGACCTGCTCGAGGACGGACGTGGAGACGGCGCGGTCAACCGCATCGGGATCGTCTCCTACGCCAGCGACGCCGCGAACGCGGCGCTCAACCTGCCGCTCCAGGACGTGGAGCCCGACCTGCGCGATCCCGGCGGCCCGTTCGACACCGTGCTCTCTTCGCTCACCGCCTTCGGCTCGACCTCGATCGGCGCCGGGATCGTCGCCGCGGTCGACCAGCTCTGCCCCGGCGGCTCGTGCGCCACCCACGTGCCCGGGCCGGGCGAGAACGAGCGCAAGGCGATCCTGCTCCTGACCGACGGCAAGGAGAACACCTCCCCCTGCATCGAGCCGGGCTGCCAGTTCTTCGGCCCCGGCGTCGTCGTCGACCAGACGATCCTCGACGTCACCCAGCTCTGCGCCGTCGGGCTCGGCAACGCCGCCGCCGTCAACGGCGAGCTCCTGACCCTCCTCGCCGAGCGCCAGGGCGGCATCTACCTCAACGACACCGACGCCACCGGCGAGGACCTCAAGGACTTCTTCGCCAAGTGCTTCGCCGACCTCGCCGACGAGTTCATCGGGCTCGACCCGGCGGGGCTTCTCGCCGCCGCCGCGCCCGCCGGCCCGATCGTGCCCTACGAGTCGTGCGACGACGGCCGCATCACCTTCACCTCCGGCTGGACCGACGGCGGCCAGCCGGGCGACCGGCTGCGGCTCCTCGTCGCCTCGCCGGACGGCGACGCGGTGACGCTGGCGGCCGGCGCCAGCGAGGTGTCGCGGGAGCGGAGCTGGGCGTTCGACCGCGTGCCGCTCCCCTACCTCGCCCAGTCCGCCGGCACCTGGACGATGCAGCTCCTGCGGCCGCAGCGGAGCTTCGTCAACGGCTTCACCACCGACAGCTTCGTCGACTTCGCCCACGGCGTGCGGCTGGTGCGGCGCCAGATCCAGCGCCTCTGTCCGACCGACGACGCCGGCCGGCCGACCTGCGGGCGCGTGCTGTGGTTCGAGGACGGCGCCCGCGGGCCGTCGGTCTACGAGGGAGCGTTGAAGGAGGAGCGCGGGATCACCGTCCTCGACGTCGAGGCGGTCACCGACCCGGCCGTCTTCGCCAAGCTCCTCGACGGCGGCCGCTGGGACCTCGTGGTCTACGCGCGGCAGGCCGGGCCGGACCGCAGCGAGCCCTACGACGACCTCCTCGCGCGGGCGATCTGCGGCGGCACCCGGACGATCGTCACCGACACCCGCGAGACCGGCGGCGCCGCCGCCATCCTGCGCTGCGCCGGCGCGGTCCGCGACGGCCAGGTCAACTTCGACCTCCTCGCCGGCGCCGACAGCTTCCTGCCGCTCGAGGCGACGCTCCAGGACCCCGGCCACCCGGTGTTCTCCTACGGCGTGCAGCCGATCTCCGGCGACTCCGGGGGCGGCGCGGTGGCGGCGTTCTTCCAGCCGGCGAAGGCCGGCAGCGGCGCGGTCGTCGTCCAGGCCGTGCCCGGGAGCGACCTCCACTGGCACAAGAACGTGCTGGTCACCGGGCTCTCGCAGCTCACCGCGTTCGCGCCGCGCAGCCTGCCGCGCACCGGCGAGCCGATCCTCGCCGGCGTGCGCATCCTGCCCTCCAACCTCCGCGCCGGCGGCTACCCCGGCGGCAAGATGACGGTGGAGGTGACGCTCCCCACCCGCGGGCTCGGCGGGCTGGCGCCGCGCGGCGGCCGCACCGAGGGGATCAAGGGCGACGCCGTCGACCTCGTCGAGACCCAGCTCGAGCAGATCGAGATCCCCACCGTGCGCGAGACCTTCGCGCTCAACGACGCCGGCGAGGGCGGCGACGAGAACCCGCGCAACGGCACCTACGGCGCGCGGCTGCCGCTCTCCTACGCCGTCGACGGGATGTACACCTTCCACTACCGCTTCGAGTACCCGGCGGGCTCCTGCACCACCCGCCGCGAGCTCAAGCAGTCGCTGTACGTCGACGTCGCCACCAGCCCGGCGCACTCCGAGGTGGCGGTCGGCGATCCGACGCCGGTCAAGGGCGGCCGCGTCTTCCCGGTGCGCGTCCGTCCCCAGGACGCGCTCGGCAACGTGGTCGGCCCCAGCCGGCTGGCGCACCCGAGCTGCGAGAAGCCCTGCGCCTGCGATCCCTCGCAGGTGATCGACCACCACGAGGGCTCCTACACCATCCCGGTCCAGGTGCCGGACGGGACGGGGCTCTCCGCCTGCCGGCTGGAGGCGTTCGGCGCCGGCTTCACCTTCGAGCAGCCGCTGCGTTACGCGTCGGGCCAGGCGCCGGCGGAGCGCCCGGCCGCCGGGAGCGAGCGGTGAGCGGC
>DATABP010000087.1:0-3174 GCA_036259515.1 Thermoanaerobaculia bacterium
CGGCGGGCAGCCCCGGGCCGTACACCCACGCCTCCACGCCCGCGCGCCCGGCGGCCGCCTCGTCGCCGCGCAGGAGCAGCGCGCGCACCTCGTGCACGAACGTCGCGGTGGTGACCGCGGAGACCGCGTGGCGCTCGAACCAGCCGCGCAGGAAGCGGTCCCACCGGTCGCGGCCGACCGCCTCCTCGACGGCGCGCAGGAACAGGTAGCCCTTCTCGTAGGCGACGTCGGTCATCCCCTCGTCGGGGTCGCGGCCTTCGAGGTCGAGGTGGAGGCGGGTGTCGGGGGAGGTGGCGCCGAGGTCGGCGATCGTCTGCTCGAGGTCCTGGCGGCCGAGGGCGGCGAGCATCTCGGAGTACTCGCGGCCGCGCAGGGCCTCCATCAGCCGGCGCTCCACGTAGACGGTGAAGCCCTCGTTGAGCCAGAAGTCGTCCCAGGTGGCGTTGGTCACCAGGTTGCCGGACCACGAGTGGCCGAGCTCGTGGGCGATCAGCGCGACGAGCGAGCGGTCGCCGGCGAGGATGGTGGGGGTGGCGAAGGTCAGCCGCGGGTTCTCCATGCCGCCGAAGGGGAAGGACGGCGGCAGCACCAGCACGTCGTAGCGGCCCCAGCGGTAGGGGCCGTAGAGGCGCTCGGCGGCCTCGACCATCTGCTCCATCTCGCCCAGCTCCCAGGCCGCCTCCTCGACCACCGACGGCTCGGCGTACACGCCGGTGCGCGGCCCGACCGAGCGGAACTCGAGGTCGCCCACCGCCAAGGCCAGGAGGTAGGCCGGGATCGGCTGCGGCATCGAGAAGGTGTAGACGCCGGTGTCGTTCTTCGAGATCGGGTTCTCGGCGCTCATCACCGCCAGGAGCTCGGGCGGCACGCGCAGCGTCGCCTCGTAGGTGATCCGCACGCTCGGGGTGTCCTGGAGCGGGATGATGGTGCGGCAGAGGATCGCCTGGCACTGGCTGAACAGGAACGGGTGCCGCCCGCCGGCGGTCTGCGCCGGGTCGAGCCACTGGAGCGCCGCGGCGTCGGGCGAGGTCTCGTACTCCACGTGGACGACCTCGGTGCCCGGCCGGAGGTCGATCGTCAGCGGCGCGCCGAGCACCGGGTCCGCCGTGCCGAGCCGGAAGGTGGTCTCCTCGCCGTCGTCGAGGGTGACGCGGCGGACGTCGAGGCCGCGGGTGTCGAGGATCAGGGTGTCGGCGTCGGGGCTCCGGCGGTCGATCGTCAGATCGGCGCGGCCGGCGAGCACCTGGCGCTCGAAGTCGACGGCGAGGTCGAGCCCGAGGTGGGTGACCGCCACGTTCCACGGCTCGGCGTAGGAGTGCGGGTCGTCGACGCGGGCGGCGGCGGCCGGAGCGGCGCCGCCGGCGGGCGCGGTCGTCGCCGGGGCGGTGGCGCAGCCGGCGGCGAGCACGACGAGCGCGAAGAGCGGAAGCGAGAGGAGGACGGGAGCGGAGCGGGCGGTCAGGGAGATCACGGGCACCTCGCGAGGGCGTGTGGAGGCGGCGCGGCGGGTGCCGGCCGGCGGTCGATTCTATCTCCCGCCGCCGGCGGCCCTCCCGCGGGTGGCGCTCAGGGCGAGACGCCGTCGCGCGCGGCCGGTGCCAGACCGGCGCCGGGCGGCCCGGGCTCGGTCGCCGCCGGCTCGCCGCGCTCGAGCGCGCGCTCGAGGTCGGCGGCGATGGCGAACACCTCCGGCCGCGTCAGCTTGGCGCCGGCGCCCTCCGTCTCGACCCGGTCGAGGGTGGCGGCGGCGAGCCGCACCGGCAGCGCGCAGAAGGCGACGATGCCGCGCTCGAGACCGCGCGCCTCCGCCGCCTGGAGGACGAGGACGTACTCGGCGGCGGCGGCGAGGTCGCGGCGGGCGAGCGCGAAGACCGCCGCCCGGTCCACCCCGCGCGGCAGGTAGCGCCGCCCCTCGGCGGCGTCGGCGCGCGAGTCTTTGAGGATGTTGACGAGCTGGAGCGCCTCGCCGAAGGTGGCGGCGCGGCGCCGCAGCTCGTCGCCGTCGGCCGCGGTCAGCGCCGGGCGGTCGAGGAGGAAGAGGTCGGTCAGCATCTCGCCCACGATGCCGGCGACCACGAAGCAATAGCGGCGGAGGTCGTCCTCGTCGCGGAGCTCGAGGCGCCCGCCGGCGTCGGAGCGAGCGACGAACTCGGCCATGCCGCGGGCGGTGCGCAGCGTGTCGCGGGCGATGATCCGCCGCGCCGCCGGCGCCAGCGCCGCGAAGCGCTCGAAGACGTACGGCGTGGCGGCGAGGAGGTCGAGGTAGCCCTGGTGCTCGGACGGCAGCCCCGCGCACCAGCGGCGCGACGCCTCCTCCGCCCGCGGGGCGACCTCCTCGACCGGCAGCTCGAGCAGCTCCACCAGCTCGTCGAGCGCCGCCCGCCGCCGCTCGCGCGGCCAGCTCGCCGCGTCCTCCAGCGTGTCGGCGATGCGGAACAGGAGGTACGCAAGGGTGACCTCCTGCCGCGTCGGCTCGGGCAGGAGCGGGATCGACAGCGCGAAGGTGCGGCTGGTCCTCTCGAGGAGCTGGTCGATGTCGCGCATGGTCGAAAGTCCGCCGGGCGAGCCTAGCAGCCTCGGCGGGTGGAGAGCCGGGGCGACGCGGGGTCAGCGCGCCGTCACCCGGGTGCCCGGGGCGGCGCCGGTGGCGAGGTAATCGCGGAGGAGCCCGGGCCGGCGGCCGTCGGCGATCGTCGAGGCCACCCCGCGCTCGGCGAGGCGGACGGCGTTGCGCAGCCGGTGCGCCATGCCGCCGGTGACGTCCGTGCCGGCGGCGCCGCCGGGGGAGAGGCGGGCGGCGTCGGCGGGGGAGAGCTCGCCGAGCGGCTGCCCGTCGGCGTCGAGGACGCCCGGGGTGTCGCCCAGCCACAGCGCCTCGGCGGCCCGCCAGCCGAGCTCGGGGAGGGCGCCGACCAGGGCTCCGAAGACCCGCTCGGTCGAGGCGATGGCGACCCCCAAGCGGCGGTCGGTCGCCACGTCGCCGTAGACCACCGGCACGAGGCCGGCGTCCAGCGCGCGGGCGAGCGGCTCGGCGAAGCAGGCGGCGACCGTGCGGCCCTCGACGACCAGCATCGACGACGGCGCGATCGAAAAGGCGGGCACGCCGGCGTGGGCGAGGGCGTCGAGCACCAGGCGGTGGAGCGCGGCGGCCTGCGCCTGGGTCTCGGCGACGCC
>DATABP010000088.1:0-2700 GCA_036259515.1 Thermoanaerobaculia bacterium
CGAGCGGCAGCACGGCGGCGAGGGCGGCGGCGGGCAGCAGCCGGCGCCGCGCTCCCGCCGGCAGACGCGCGGTCGCCGCCCGGCCGGCCGCCACCGCCAACACCGCCGCCCCGAGCGAGGTGAAGGGGACGATCGGCAGCCAGTTGTGCTCGCTCGGGTTGTTGGTCACCGCCAGGTAGAGGGCGAGGTAGCCGAGCGGGAAGCCGGCCGCCATCGCCAGCCGCCGCCGGCGCTCCGGCTCGGCACGCGCCGCCGCCACCGCCATCCACAGCAGACCGGCGAGGCCGACCGCCCCCACCACCGGCCCGTGGAACGAGACGCCGAGGAGCGAGCGCACGGCGTGGAGCGCCACGTCGGCGCGGGTGGCCGCCGCCTCGGCGCCCTTGGCGGCGTAGTCGCGCAGGGTGTGCCCGAAGTCGTCGGCGAGGAGCTCCGGGCGGAGCAGGAGGTGCGGATCGAGCGCCAGGAAGACCGCCACCGTGACGACGCCGGCGAGCGCCAGCCCGGCGAGCCCGCGCCGCCGCCCGGGCCCGGCGATCCAGCCGATGGCCAGCGGCAGCGCCGCCGCCGCGCCGTTGAACTTCGCCGCGGCGGTCAGCCCGACCGCCAGGCCGGCGCGCGCGAAGCCGGCCGGCCGCGGCCGTTCGTAGGCCGCCAGCGCCGCCTCGAAGGCGACGAGCAGGAGCCACAGCATCAGGACGTCCGGCTTGAAGATCACCGACTGCCGCAGATGCCAGGGCACCACCGCCATCGCCGCCGCGGCGAGGAGCGCCGTCGGCGGATCGAAGAGGCGCCGGCCGACGCGGTAGAGCCAGACGATTGAGAGCGCCCCGAACACCGTCTGCACCAGCCGGGCGAGGAGGTAGCCGAGCGGCGTGAAGCCGAAGCGCGGCGCCAGCACGGCGAAGGCGGGGTCCTCGGCGACGCGGGCGAGCCCGTGCGCGGCGCCGAGCACCGCGAGCTGCGGCAGGTAGGAGAGCGTGGGGTGGTAGGCGTTGGCCGGCAGCCACTGGCCGTGGCGGAGGTGCGCCTCGACGTTCTCGAGACCGTAGCGCTCGTCCCAGAAGCGGCCGGAGTGGAGCTCGGGGGTGGCGAACCACACCCGCAGCGCCAGCGCCCAGACGACCAGCGCGGCGAGGCCCCAGACCACGGGATCGGAGCGGCGGCGGGCGGACGGCACGGGCGCGGAGGCTATCAGCGGCCGGCCGGTCGACGGCTATGCTCGCGCCATGGAGGTCCGCCTCGACAAGTGGCTCCAGGTCGCCCGCCTGTTCAAGACCCGCAGCCAGGCCACCGCCGCCTGCACCGCCGGCCGCGTGCGCGTCGGCGGCCAGCCGGCGAAACCCCACCGCCGGGTCGAGGTCGGCGACCGCGTCGAGGTCGAGAAGGGCGACTGGACCCGCGTCGTCGTCGTCCGCGAGCTCGCCGACCGCCCGGTCGCCAAGGAGCGCGCCGCCCAGCTCTTCGAGGACCAGTCCCCACCCCGCCCCGAGCCCGACCCGATGGAACGCCTGATGCGCCGCCGCCCCGTCCTCCGCGACAAGGGCGCCGGCCGGCCGACGAAGCGCGAGCGGAGGCAGATCGACCGCCTGAGGGAGGGCTAGACCCCGCTACCGCCCCAGGAACTCGCCGATCGGCGCCAACGGCTCGATGTGGTCGCAGAAGATCTTGAAGCTGGCGAGCATCGGCACCGCGAGGACGGCGCCGGCGATCCCCCACAACCAGCCCCAGAAGATCAGGCCGAGGAGGATCACCACCGGGTTCAGCGTCAGCCGCCGGCCGAGGATCGTCGGGGTGAACAGATACCCCTCGGCCGAGGTGAGCGCGAGGTAGACGAGCGGCGGGAGCACCATCTGGAGCGGGTTGTCGAAGGTCAGCGCGGCGACCAGCGCGACGATCGCGATGCCCACCGCCGCCCCGAGGTAGGGGATGAAGTTGAGCACCGTCGCCAGCACCCCCCAGAGCACCGGGTTCGGCATGCCGAGGAGGTACATCGCGCAGCCCACCGCCAGCCCCTCGGCGACGTTGATCAGGGTGATCGTCGAGAGGTAGACGGAGATGTCCGACTGCAGGGCGCGCGCGATGTCCACCGCCCGCTTCTTGTCGTCGAAGGTGGGCAGCACGCGGATCAGCTTGCGCAGGAAGAGGTCGCCCGAGGCGAGCAGGAAGTAGAGGAGCGCCAGCATCACCACGGCGCCGGCGGCCATCGCCTGCGCCTGCTCGAGGAGCGCCGCGGAGAGGCTCTGCTCCTCGACCTGCACCGTGCGCGCGCCACCGCCGGTGGCGCCGCCGGCGATCCGCTCGACCTCCTCGGTGGCGCGGCTGACCTGCTCGACCGGGCCGCGCAGCGCCTCGAGCTTCTGCGCCACCCGGGCGAGGCTCTCTGGCGCGCGGTCGAGCCAGGCGAGCGCCGGGTCGAGGAGCAGCCAGACGCCGCCCGCGAGCACGCCGACCAGCGCGACGACGACGATCCCGGCGCCCAGCCACTCCGGCACCCGCAGGCGCTTGAGGCCGTTGACCACCGGCGAGAGCAGGAGGTCGAGCAGCACCGCCAGGACCACCGGCAGGAGGAACGTCTGCGCGAAGAAGAGGGTGTAGAAGACGGCGAGGATGAGGAGGCCGGTCAGCGCCGCGGAGCGCACGTCGGCCGGCCGTCGGGCGAAGCGGCGGAGCTCGATGCCGCCGGCCGGCGACCGGCCG
>DATABP010000089.1:0-3037 GCA_036259515.1 Thermoanaerobaculia bacterium
CCCCGGCGAGACCTCCTCAGCAGATCAGCGTGCAGCTCTCGGAGTACTGGCTGCCGTCCCAGGACGTCGTGCAGAACCAGGTGCAGCCGCCGCCGTACGAGCCGGACCAGCCGCCGCCGCCGGTGCCGCCGCCGCCCCCCTCCGGATCGCGGTGGAAGGGGCCCGGGTTCTCGATGCCGCCGCCGTAGGCGACCTCGCTGCACGGGGCGCAGGTGACCTTGTGCTCGAGGCTCTTCGCCCAGACGTTGCCGTCGCTCGCCAGCTCGACCTCGCCGGCGTCGCTGATCGACACGGTGATCGACACCGTGCACAGACACCCGACGCAGGCTTTCACGGCGCAGCCCCAGCCGGCCGTGCACTCGGCCCCGCCGGCCACGCCGTTGGCGTTGGTGTGGCTCTGGGTGGCCTCGGTGGTGCCCTGGCGATGACAGCCGCTGACCGTGAACGAGCTCCAGGTGTCCTCGCAGGTGCTGCTGGTCACCGCCGACTGGCACTTCGACTCGCAGGTCGAGGTGCACTCGCACTGCACGTTGAAGGCGGCCTGGGCGTAGTGGTGTCCGCTGATGTGGTCGTTGGCGTTCGTCACCTGCGGAGGGCTCGCCGGATGTTGGGTCGTCCAGGAGTAGCAGGTGCCCGAGGCGGCCGAGACCGAGCGGGTGCCGTCGACCGCCGGGGCGGCGGGCACCGCCGAGGCGCGGTCGGTCAGCGCGTTCTCGACGCCCTGGGTGATCAGGTCGACGGAGCGGAAGCGCATCCGGCCGGAGGGAGCGGCGAGCCACAGGAAGGCCGCACGGTAGGTCCGCTCCTCGCCCGACAGCGAGACGGTGACCTCGTAGCTGGTCACCCCGATGGCCTCCGCGAGCTCGGAATCGGACCGCGCGGCGCGCGCCAGGACCTCGGCGGCGGTGCTGCCGATCAGCTCTTGCCCTTCGCCGGTGAGGACCCACTCGGCGGCGAGGTCGCGCCAGGCCGCGCGATAGGCGACGCCCACGGCGCCCGAGGAGCGGTCGGTGTGCCGGCGGCGGGTGACGTCGAGGCCGCGCCCCTCCGGCATGGTGACGAGGTCGAGCCAGAGCACGGCGTCCATCTCCGCCGCCTGGAAGGTGCGGAAGTCGCCGACCTGGAGGCCGAGGTCGGCTCCGCCGGCGCGGGCCAGCTCGCCCAGCGCGCGGTAGCTCGCGAGGATCGTCTTCTGCGCCGCCTGCTCGTCGACACCGGCCGGCCGGGGCAGCCGCGCCCTCACCGGGGTCGAGGGTGCCGTCCCGAGTTCGACGCGACCGCCGGCGTCCGCCGCTGGCGGCACCGCCACCAGCGCGAGGAGAACCGCCGTCAGGCTTCCGTTCAACAGCTTGCACGACTTCGACATCTTGCCTCCTGGTGTCGCGGAGGCGGGGAGCGACATCCGAGAGCCGGTTGCGTCGTCCCCCCACCCCGCAGTTCGTAGGGTGCGGTGGACGACACGCGAGGGCGCGTCGGACAGCCGCTTCCTGATGAGTGACTTCCGCGGTGGAAGTGCCCACCGCGGCCAAGAGCGAGACACGGCCGCGACGACGAGGCAGGCGCGAGTCCGCCCCTCGCGCGGCGAAATTCCGTCGCCCGGACGGCGGTTGCAGCCCGTGCGCGACGGCAGCGGAGGACACCTTCCCGGTGCCGCGTCTCCCGACCCCGATCCCGAGCAACCCTTCCGCCGGAGTGCCGATGAACCCGTCTTCCCTCGCCCGCCGTCTCGCCGCCCTGGCCGGTGCCGCCCTGATCGTCCTCCCCGGGCTCGCCGCCGCCGCGCCGGCCGAGGCGGCGCCCGATCCGCGCGATCCGAAGCTCTCCGGCACCGCCCGCGTCCAGGCGCTGGTCGAGCGGGTCAAGGCGGCGCAGCGGGGGATCGAGACGCTCGAGGCGAGCTTCACCCAGCGGCGCGAGAGCTCGATGCTGCTCGAGCCGGACGTCTCGACCGGCGTCTTCTCCTACGCGGCGCCCGACGCCGTGCGCTGGGAGTACCGGTCGCCGAAGCCGATCTCGGTGCTGATCGAGGGCGAGGAGATGCTCACCTGGTACCGCGACCTCGGGCGCGCCGAGCGGCTCAAGGTGGGCCGCTACTCCAACCAGGTGATGAAGTACCTGGGCGCCAGCGGCTCGTTCGACACCCTGATGGACTACTTCCGGGTGCGCGTCGCGTTCCCCGAGCGCTCCGGCCAGCCCTACCGGCTCGACCTCGAGCCGCGCTACGACCGCGTCGCCCGCCGCATGGCCGGGATGACGGTGTGGATCGACGCCGAGCGCTACCTGCCGGTGCGGCTGCGCTACGAGGGCGGCGACGGCGAGGTGACCGAGTACGAGTTCTCGGACGTCAAGCTCAACGCCGGCATCCCCGCCGAGCGCTTCGAGATCGACCTGCCGGCCGGCGTCGAGGTGCGCGAGATCGACCTCGCGCGCCGCGGCGACTGATCCGCACCCCGCCGCGCCTTGAGCGCCCCCCGCTTCGAGCTCGTCGCCACCGACGGCCGCGCCCGCCGCGGCCGCCTGACGACGCCGCACGGCCCGATCGACACCCCGGCCTTCATGCCGGTGGGCACGCTCGGCGCCGTCAAGGGGCTGGGGCCGGAGGACCTCGAGGCGGCCGGCGCGCAGGTGATGCTCGCCAACCTCTACCACCTGGCGCTGCGGCCGGGGATCGACACCCTCGCCGGCCTCGGCGGCCTCCACGCCTTCACCGGCTGGCGGCGGCCGATCCTCACCGACAGCGGCGGCTTCCAGGTGTGGAGCCTCGCCGGCCTGCGCAAGGTCGACGCCGACGGGGTGACCTTCAGGAGCCACCTCGACGGCTCTCCCCTCCGCTTCACCCCGGAGGGCGTGGTGCGCATGCAGGCGGCGCTCGGCGTCGACGTGGCGATGGTGCTCGACGAGTGCCCGCCCTGGCCGGTGCCGCCGGCCGAGGCCGAGGCGTCGTGGCGCCGCACCCTGGCCTGGGCGGCGCGGGCGCGCGAGGAGGCCGAGCGGCTGCGCGGCGGCGGGGCCGACGGCGCCGGGCCGCCGTGGGCCG
>DATABP010000090.1:0-2026 GCA_036259515.1 Thermoanaerobaculia bacterium
GACCGCGGCCTACCGGCTGCTCCAGGCCGGCTTCGACTGCCGGGTGTTCGAGGCGCGTCCGGTGATCGGCGGCCGCTCGCTGACCCTGCGGCACGGCGACGTGCTGGTCGAGCGCCCGCCGCGGCCGTACGTCGACGACGGCCGGCCTTCGTCCGAGCAGCGCTGCGTCTTCCAGCCGTCCGACGCCCACGGCTTCGACCGCCCGTACCTCAACGCCGGCCCCGGGCGCATCCCGTCGGCGCACACGCACGTGCTCGACCTCTGCCGCGAGCTGGGCGTGCCGCTCGAGGTCTACGTCATGGAGAGCCGCTCGAACCTGGTGCGCTCCGGCGGCAGGAGCCTGGTGAACCGCCACGTCGCCAACGACGCCCGCGGCTGGATCGCCCAGGCGCTCTTCGAGCGGGCGGACTCGATGCCGCTCTCGCCCGCCCGTCGCGAGGCGCTGCGCGGGCTCTTGATCCAGTTCGGCGCGCTGGGCAACGGGCAGACCGGCCAGCGCGGCGTCTACGCGCTCGCCGGGGCCTACCAGCGCTCGGACCGCGCCGGCTACCGGGAGCTTCCCGGCGTCGAGCCCGGGGAGCCGGTGTCGCCGCTCGCCCTCGCCGAGATCCTCGACACCCGCTTCTGGGAGCGGCCGTTCTACCAGCCCGAGGACTTCCTCTGGCAGCCGACGCTGTTCCAGCCGGTCGGCGGCATGGACCGCATCGTCCACGCGCTCGCCGACGCCGTCGGCCGCGGCCGCGTCCGCACCGGCGTCGCCGCGACGGCCATCCGCCGCGACGGCGGGCGCTGGCGCATCGCGCTGTCCGACGGCACCGTCCAGCACGCCGACGTCTGCGTCAGCAACGTGCCGCTGCCGCTCCTCCGCGGGCCGCTCGGCGACCTCGACGCGCAGCCCTTCGATCCCACCCTGAGGTCGGCCCTGCGCACCGTCTTCTCGCTGCCGCCGACCGGCGTCGACGGCTTCCTGGCGCCGACCACCAAGGTCGGCTGGCAGGCGCGGCGCGCTCTCTGGCAGCAGCCGGACCCCGCCGCCGGCCGGGTGGTGCCGATCTACGGCGGCATCTCGTGGACCGAGCACCCGATGACCCAGCTCTGGTACCCGTCCGACCGCGTCCACGACGACCTCGGGGTGCTGACCGGCGCCTACAACTTCCGTGGGGACGCCACCGCCTGGGGCGAGCGCTCGCCCGGCTGGCGGCTCGCCAGCGCCCGCCAGGGAGCGGCGGAGCTCGCCGGCACCGCCTTCGCCGCCGGCCTCGGCGCCGGTCTCGCCATCGCCTGGCAGAACGTCGAGCACCTGCGCGGCGGCTGGGCGCAGTGGCAGAACGTGCCGAACGGGGTGGAGGTCTACGGCCGGCTGGCCCGCGGCGACCAGCGGAGCCACTTCTACTTCTGCGGCGACCAGCTCTCGCAGCTCCCCGGCTGGCAGGAGGGGGCAGTGGCGTCGGCGCTCCACACCGTCGCCCAGATCGCCGTCGCGGGCTACGAGATGCCGGCGGTCGACGAGGTGCCGGACAGCCGGCTGATGGTCGAGGGGATGATGCCGGTCGAGCCGGAGTAGCGGCCGAGCGGCCCACCGCCGGCGAGGCCTTCCCGGCCGCCGCCGGCGGTGGCGAACCCGCCCCGACGCCGCCGGGGCTCAGTGCAGCCCGCCGGCGCCTTCCATCGTGCCGGAGCGGAGCTGGTTCTCCACCCCCGCCACGCCCGGCGTCGCGGAGACGCGCTCGAGCAGCCGGCTCATCTCCTCCTCGCGGACGTCGCCGGCGAGGGTGACGTGGCCGCCGCGGGCGGTGACGGTGACGCTCGACGGGTCGGAGACGACGTGGCCCATCTCGGAGCGCACGCGGTCGACGAGGACGCCGTCGGGGACGCGCTCGTGGCGCAGCCGCCGGCTGGTCTCGTAGGCGGTGCCGCGGGTGCGGTTCCACAGGTCGCGGCTGCCGCGCGCGGTGGCGCGGCCGGCCTGGCGGCCGTAGCGGTTGATCTTGTCGCGGGCGAGCGCGCGGCGGCGGCGGCCGTCGCC
>DATABP010000091.1:0-1545 GCA_036259515.1 Thermoanaerobaculia bacterium
TCCCGTAGCTCGACAGCACCTGCTCCTGCTCGGCCAGCACGCGGTCCCAGTCGCGCTCGGGCGACGACTGGAGCCGCGGCCCGGGCGGCAGCTCGCGCGGCGCGGCGGCCACCGCCGGCGGCGGCGTCGGGTCGGCCGCCTCGGCGCGGCCGAGGAGCCACGCGAGGAGCCCCAGCATGAGGAGCGCCGCGACGACGGTCAGCACGACGATCCCCGCCACCGTGTAGGTCACGGCGCGCAGGTCGATGTCGCGGTCGACCAGCCGCGGCGAGAGCTCGACGTGGGGCTGTCCGTGCGCGTCAGTGGTGGGCTTCATCGCCGAGCGACTCCAGGAGATAGGGATCGTGCACCGGCACCGCCGGCCGCCGCTTGAACAGCCACACGAAGCCGGCGAGCCACAGCCCGCCGACCGCCAGCGGCGCCGCCACGTCGAGCCAGTGCACGGTCACGCCTTCGTGGAAGTTGGGCGCGATCTGCCACAGGTGGTCCACCCAGCGCATGAAGAGGACGAAGAGCGCCAGCCCGGCGATCGCCCGCACGTTGCGCTTCAGGTCGCGGGACAGGAGCAGCGCGAACGGCACCCCGAACTGGAGCAGCGCCAGCGCCAGCCCCACCCACTCCCAGCCGTGGCTCATGCGGTGGAGGTACCAGACGATCTCCTCCGGCAGGTTGCCGGACCAGATGATCAGGAACTGGGAGAACGCGAAGTAGGTCCACAGCAGCACGAAGGCGAGGAGCAGCTTCCCCCAGTCGTGGAAGTGCCGCCGCCCCAGCCAGCCGGCGAACGGCGCCCGCTTCGCCAGGAGCGCCGCCACCACGATGAGGAAGGCCATCGCCGCCATCCCGCTGCCGCCGAAGAAGTAGACGCCGTAGATGGTCGAGAACCAGTGCGGCTCGAGCGACATCAGCCAGTCGACGTAGGCGAAGGTGGTGACGAAGGCCCAGATCACCAGCCCCGGCGCGGCGATCGTCTGCATCCGCTTGGTCAGCCGCGGGTCGGCGGCGCGGTCCTGGCGGTCGGAGAGCCGCCGCAGCCACCAGGCGAGGCCGATCCAGATCACGAAGTAGGCCGCCCAGCGGGCGAGGAAGAACGGCTCGTTCAGGTAGAGCGCCTTGTGCGCCAGCACCGGGTCGTCCGCCGCCGCCTCGCGCGCCCACGGGTAGAGCGCCTCGATGCCGAAGAGGAGCGGCACGAAGAGGAGCGCCAGGAACGGCAGGAGCCCCGCCGCGGCCTCGAGCACGCGGCGGATCGGCACCCCCCAGGTGCCGCCGGTCAGGTGGTGGATCATCGCCAGCGCCAGGCAGCCGATCGAGATCCCCAGCCAGTAGACGACGCCGAGGAGCCACGACGAGAAGAACTGCGGCGCGTCGACCACCCAGCCGACCGCGCAGAGGACGAGGGCGACGACGCCGACGATCCCCGCCGCCTTCTGCAGGCGGTCGAGCGCGTCGCTGGTCGGCCGGTGCGGCGCGGCGACGGTCATGGCACGGGCTCCTCGGCCGGCTCGCCGGCGCCGGGGGCGACCGGCGCCGCGAAGTCGCCGG
>DATABP010000092.1:0-2372 GCA_036259515.1 Thermoanaerobaculia bacterium
GCGGTCGACTTCGTCAACGGAACCATCGCGAAGTCCGGCGGTCGGATCCTCGAGCTCGTCGGGGCCGACGGCGGCGGCAGCTTCGCCGGCACCGCGGTGACCACCACCGACCACCACGGACTGTCGGTGATGTCGAGCAGCGGTCCGTTCACGCTGCCGGCGCTGACCATCGCGGCCGCCACGCCGTCGCCGGTGGACGCGGTGGTGCTGGAGGACAACGCCGGCAGCATCCAGCTCGGCGCGCTCGACCTCGCCACCTCGGGGGCCGGCGTGCGCGGGCTTGTGGCGACCTCCGGCGGCGAGGTGTCGCTCGCCGGCGCGACGAGCGCGATCGCCTCGACCGGCGGCGCGGCGCTCGACGTCACTTCGACCGGCACCGGCGCCGGTTGGACGTTCGCCGCGGTGAGCTCGACGAACAGCACCGGCCACGGGGTGCGGCTGGTCGATGTCGGCGGCCACGTCGTCATCGCCGGCGGCGCCCTCGCCGGCGCCGCCGGGACCGCCTTCCTGGTCTCCGGCGGCAGCGGCGACGTCGTCTACGGGGGCGCCGTCGTCAACACCGTCGGCCATGCGGTAGAGGTCGTCGGACGCACCGTCGCCGGGCGCAGCGTGACGCTCTCCGGCGGCCTGTCCGACAGCGGGCTCGGCATCCTGGTGCAGGGCAACTCGGCGGGCTCTGTGGTGTTCAGCGGTCCGACGAAGGCGCTCTCCACCGGCGCCGCGACCGCGGTGCGCCTGGCCGGCAACACCGGTGCGTCGATCGCCTTCCCCGGCGGCGGCCTCGACGTCGACACCACCTCGGGGGTCGGTTTCCACGCGACTGGCGGCGGGACGGTGGAGGTCTCCGGTGCCGGCAACACCGTCGACAGCCAGACCGGCACCGCGCTGTGGGTGGAGGGCGTCTCCTTCGGCTCCGGCCATGCCACCTTCGAGCGTCTCTCGGCGGGTACCGCGGCCGGCGGTCCGACGCACGGCATCGTGCTCCTCGACACCGGCTCGGTGGGCGGCCTCAAGGTGACGGGCGCCGGCGCGGCGGGCTCGGGCGGCGTCGTCCGCGGCACCGGCAGCCACGGCGTGCTGGCGCAGGAGACCCGCTTCCTCGAGCTCCACGAGATGGTGATCGGCGACCCGGCGGCCACCGCCGGGCAGCCGCCGGACACCGTCAACCACGTCGGCGGCGCCGGGCTGGCGCTCGCCTCGGCGCGCGACGTGCGCCTGGTGGGGGTGACGGTCAGCCGCACCGCCGGCCACGGCATCGCCGGCTCCGGCGTCGACGGGCTCGCGATCGAGGGCAGCGCCTTCCTCAACAACGGCGACGCCGACGGCGAGTCGGCGCTCGGCTTCGCGGGGCTGAGCCTCGACCCGATGCGGCTGGTGGGCACGGTGACGATCCACGACACCGTGATCGACGGCTTCGTCGAGAACGGGATCGAGGTGTCCAACTCTGCCGGCAGCCTGGACCTGACGGTCTCCGGCTCCACCTTCGGCAACAACGCCAATCTCCTCTGCGGCGGCGGCACCTGCGGTGAGAACGGGCTCTCGGTACGCGCCGCCGGCACGGCCTCGACGTCGGTGGCGGTGACGGCGGGGACGCTCTTCGACGGCGTGGACGGCAACGGCGTCGCCGTCTTCACCGACGCCGCCGGCGCCTCCGCGGAGGTCACCGTCGCCGACTCGACGATCGCCGACAGCCGCGCCTTCGGCGTGGTGCTCTTCGCGACCGCGGGCTCGCTGACCTTCGACCTCACCGGCAACCAGATCACCGGCACCACCTCGACCGCGGTGTCGATCCAGCCCGACGGCAGCTCGACGATGAGCGGCACGGTGAGCGGCAACGCGATCGTCGGCTCCACCCTCGGGCGGGGCGTCGAGGTGCTCGCCGACGATGCCTCCTCGGCGGTGGTGGCGCTCCTCGACAACGAGATCGAGAACACGCTGTTCGGGGTCTTCGTCAGCGTCCAGGACGCCGCCGAGCTCGCCACCACCGTCCGCGGCAACCGGGTGCGGCCGCTGGCGGTGGCGCCGCTGCGCGGCGGGCTGGCGGCGCACGGCATCGAGGTGCAGGCGCGGGAGACCTCGGTGCAGTGCCTCGACCTGGCGGGCAACGACAGCCTGGGCGCGGACGGCGGCGCCGGCTACCGCACGCGCCAGCGCGACGCCTCGACCTTCCGGCTGGAGCGCTTCGCCGGCGACGGCACCAGCACCGCCGAAGTCGCGGCCCACCTGGTGGCGCAGAATCCGTCGCCGGCCGGCCAGACCGGCAGCGCCACGGTGAGCACCACCTACACCGGCGTCGCCGACGGGTTCTGCCCGGCTCCGTGAGAGCGCTCCGCCGCACCGCCCGCCGGATCGCCGGGCCCCTCCTCGTCGCG
>DATABP010000093.1:0-2131 GCA_036259515.1 Thermoanaerobaculia bacterium
CGGCGCTCGCCCGCGCCGAGCGCGCCGCCGCCGCCGAGGCCGCCGAGGCGGCCGCCCCGCCGTTCGCCGCCGCTTCGCCTGCCGTCCTCGCCGCGGGTTGTCCCGCTTCGCCCGCTTCGCCGCACGAGACGTTCATCCAAGGGACTCTCTAGTTGGCTGGCAGCGCCAGGCAGCAACCATCCGCCCTCCGCGCGCCGGTGCCGCGGCCGGCGGCCGACCGCTTTGTCGTAAAGACGGATTTCCGTACCTGTGGCTTTCCTGTCCACCCCGGGGAGGCGGGCGCGCCGCGTCCGCCCTCGGGGTGGGATCTCCAACCAATCGTGAGGGACATGTGATGACGCATGAGGACGCGAAGGACCTCCAGTCGACCGAGTCCGCGAAGCCGGCCGTCAGCCGGCGGGGCTTCCTGGGGGGCGTGGGGGCGACGGTGGGGGCGCTCGCCGCCGCCGGGCTGCCGGCGGTGGGCGGCAGCGACGCGGAGGCCGAGGAGCTGGCGCCGTTCCCCGGCGACGAGCGGCGCAACCAGGCCTACAAGGTGCGCCAGGACGCCGCGCAGGCCGAGAAGCAGCGGCCGATCCAGGCCGGGCTGACCAACGGCGACGAGGAGCTGTACCCGAACCGCATCGCCAACTTCTCGAAGTGCCTGCCGCACCACCCGGTCACCGGCGAGGTCGATCCGGCGGCCTACCAGGCGATGCGCGACGCCATCGACTCGGGCAGCTTCGCCGCCTTCGACGCGGTGCCCAAGGCCGGCACCTTCCGGCTCGCCAACCCGTTGGGCGGCCTCGGCTTCAACCTCGAGGGGCCGGACAACCGCGCGGTGCTGGCGCCGCCGCCGCACCGGCTCGACAGCGCCGAGCTGGCCGCCGAGATGGCCGAGCTCTACTGGATGGCGCTCTGCCGCGACGTCCCCTTCACCGAGTGGGGCAGCGACCCGACGATCGCCGCCGCGTGCGCCGACCTCCAGGCGATGCCCGGCTACACCGGCCCGCGCGACGCGATGGGGAACGTCACCCCGCAGGTGATCTTCCGCGCCGCCCTGCCCGGGGTGACGAACGGGCCGATCGTCAGCCAGTTCCTGATGCGCGGCTTCGTCTACGACGGCATCTTCGTCGAGGAGCCGAAGATGCTGCTGCCGCTGCCCGGGGAGGACTTCCTCACCTTCTTCCCCGAGGCGATGAACGCGCGGAACGGCTGGCCGAACGGCAACCCGGGCTTCTCCGGCACCTTCGACCCGGTGCGCCGCTACCCGCGCTCGATGCGCGACCTCGGCCAGCTCGGCGCGCAGGACATGGTCGCCTCGGCCTACCAGCGGGCGATCCACATCTTCCGCGCCTCGATCGGCGGCGTGCTGATGGACGAGAACTGGCCGTACCACGGCAACCACATGCAGGTCGGCTTCGCCACCTTCGGGCTCGGCGACCTGTGCACCCAGGTGGGCGCGGTGTGCCAGGGCGAGCGGCCGGTGTGGTACTCGAAGTGGAACCTCCACCGCACGCTGCGCCCGGAGGAGTTCAGCTTCCTGGTGCACCGGGTGGTGGCCGACGGCGCCGACTACCCGATCCATCCGAGCCTGCTCGCGTCGGAGGCGCTGCCGCGCATCTTCGAGCACAACCGGGCGCGCAACGTCGTCCGCGGGCTGGGCAACGTCGGCACCTACCTCCTGCCGATGTCGATCCGCGAGGGCGCCCCGACCCACCCGTCGTACCCGGCGGGTCACGCGATCACCGCCGGCGCCTGCGCCACGGTGCTCAAGGCGTGGTTCCGCGAGGGCGTCGGCTTCCCCGGCCCGCGCCAGCCGACGGCGGACGGCACCGGCTTCACCGCGGTGTCCGGCGCCGGCATCACCATCGGCAGCGAGCTCAACAAGCTCGCCTTCGCGACCACCCACGGCCGCGACATGTCGGGCATCCACTGGCGGATGGACGGCGTCGCCGGGCTGGCGATGGGCGAGGAGGTGGCGATCCGCTACCTCCAGGAGCGCGTGCGCACCTACCCGGAGCCGTTCGCCGGCTACCGCCTGACGAAGTTCGACGGCAGCGCGGTGGTGGTCAGCGGCGACGGGGTGTTCCCGGCCTGAGCGCCGCGGCAGCATGAAGACGTCGGCGCGGGCGGCCCACCGGCCGCCCGC
>DATABP010000094.1:0-1983 GCA_036259515.1 Thermoanaerobaculia bacterium
GGGCAGCGCCAGCGCGGCGGCGGGGAGCCCCGGGGGCAGAGCGAGCGAGGCGGCGAGGAGGAGCGCGCAGGCGAGGCCGGCGGCCGGCCCGATCGGCGCCCACGACGCGGAGCGCGACACTGACGATCGCGGCAGGAGATCGACCGCGAGCGGGAAGAGCACCAGCGGCGCCAACAGCAGCAGCGCGCGGATCCACGCCGTGGCGAAGGGCTCCGGCCGCACCGCGACGAGCCAGGCGACCCAGGCGACGGCGCCCGCCGCCGCCAGCGCCGCCGCGCCACGCCGGCCCGACGAGCCGGCCGCGGCGCCCTCGCCGGCAGCCGCGTCCACCCTCCGGTCGGCCGTCCGGCGGCCGCGAGCGCTCACCTCGCCCCCCTGCCGACCGCCCCCCGCCGCGCCGCCACCGCCGCCCCGAGCGCCGCCTGCGACTCGCGCACGAACCTCCGTTGCAGCCGCCGGGCGAGCGGATAGCCGAGCCGAGCCAGCGGGTGCCGCGGGCGGGAGAAGGCGAGCACGTCGTACCACACGCCGCCGTCGGGCCGGAGCTCGACCGAGAAGCGCTCCTCGCCGCGCTCGACGTGCCCGGGGAGCGTGCCGTAGGCGAAGCCGAAGCGGCGCACCGGGCCGTCCTCGTCGAGCGTGTAGACGATCCTCCCGGCGTTGAGCCACCACAGGCCGGCGGCGCGGATGAGCGGCGCCACCACCGTGCCCTCCGCGATCGGCGCCGGCCCCTCGCCGGCCCAGGCGACGCGCGTCCACGGCCGCGGGAACATCTCCCAGGCGGCGAGCGCGGCGCGGGCGGCGGCGAAGTCCTCCTCGCCGTGGCCGACCTCGGCGCGGTTGTGATCGTGGTCGAACCCGGCCGGGCGGGCGCCGTCGCGGGTGCCGCCGGCCGGCGCGTAGGTCAGCTCCCGCCGCTCCTGGCCGGCGAGCGCCGACCGCACCCGCTCCGGCGAGGGCTCGCCGAGCGAGAGGATCATCTACCGCACCCGCCCGTGGCGGCGGAGGACGGCGGTCAGCTCGTCGAGCGGGATGGCCTCGGCGGTGTGGCCGTCGCGGCCGGTGACCGTGGTGGCGGTGACCAGCGAGTCGAGGATCGCCTCCTCCACCGCCTCGACGGCGGCGAGGAAGAGCGGCGAGAGCGCGTCGTTGGCGAGGTCGCGCACGGCGAGCACCGGGTCGGCCGGGGCGTGGGGCACCGTGCGCGCGGTGGAGAACGCGATCACGAAGTCCCCCGAGCCGTTGCTCATGAACGAGCCGACCCGGCCGAGCGCGAGCGGCGCCCGCTTCGCCAGCCGCTCGAGCGAGTGGGCGGAGAGCGGCGCGTCGGTGGCGAGGACGATCATGATCGAGCCGTCGCCGGAGTCGCCGGAGTCGCCGGCGCCCGCCCCCTCCAGCTCGTCGCGATAGCTCCACCGCCCGAGCTCGCGCCCGACCGGCACGGCGTCGACGGAGAGGATGCCGCCGAAGTTCGACTGCACCAGCGCGCCGACCGTCCAGCCGCCGAGCGAGGCCGGCAGCCGCCGCGAGGCGGTGCCGATCCCGCCCTTCCAGCCGAGCGCCCGCGTCCCGGTGCCGGCGCCGACGCTTCCCGTGGCCACCGGCCCCGGCGCCGCCGCCGCGATCGCCTCGCGCACGTGCTCGCCGGCGACCGGGAACGCCCGGACGTCGTTCAGCCACCCGTCGTTCGTCTCGCCGACCACCGCGTTGACCGAGCCGACCTCCTCGTTCCCCGGCTGCGCCAGCGTCCAGGCGACCACCGCCTCGACCGCCGTCCCCACCGCCAGCGTGTTGGTCAGCACGATCGGCGTCTCGATCGTCCCCAGCTCCGCCACCTGGAGGAACCCCGCCGCCTTCCCGAACCCGTTCGCCACGACCACCGCCGCCGGCACCTTCTCCTGGAACAGGTTCCCCCCGTGCGGCAGCACCGCCGTCACCCCGGTCCGCACCCGGTCCCCCTCGACCACCGTCCGATGCCACACC
>DATABP010000095.1:0-2158 GCA_036259515.1 Thermoanaerobaculia bacterium
CGCCGCGCGCGCAGCCCGCCGCCGGCGGTGCGGGCGCCGCCGTCGGAGAGCGCCTCGGCGGCGCGCCCGCCGGCGAGCGCCGGGAGGAGGCCCGCCAAGAGGCCGCAGGCGACCGACAGCCCCATCGCCACCGCCAGCACCCGGCCGTCGAGCGCCAGGCCCTCGAGCGCGGAGCCGTCGCCTCCGAGGAGCGCGAGCCCCTCGATCCCCCAGGCCCCGACCAGCACGCCGGCGGCGCCGCCGGTCAGCCCGAGCACCACGCTCTCGACGAGGAGCTGGCGCACCAGCCGGCCGCGTCCGGCGCCCATCGCCCGGCGCACCGCCAGCTCCTGGCCGCGGGCGTGGGTGCGGGCGAGGAGCAGGTTCGCGAGGTTGACGCAGGCGATGGCGAGGACCAGGAGCACGACGGCCTGGACGATCAGGAGCATCGTCCGCCCGTCGCGCACCAGCTTGTCGTGGAGCGGCGCCAGCGCGGCGCCGATCGCCCGGTTGTTCTCCGGGTGGAGCTCCTCCTGGCGCGCGGCCAGCGCAGTGAGCTCGGCGGCCGCCGCCTCGACCGTCGTCCCCGGCGCCAGCCGGCCGATCCCCATCGTGTTCGAGCGGATGCCGCGGTCGAGGAAGCGCTCCTGGAAGCGCGAGTAGGGCACCCAGACCTCGATCTCGCCGGCCCACGGCATGCGCAGCCCGTCGTCGCGGAGCACGCCGATCACCGTGTACGGCTCGCGGTCGAGGCGGATGGTGCGGCCGATCACCGCCGGATCGCCGCCGAAGCGCCGCTGCCACAGGTCGTGGCCGAGCACCGCGACGTCCTCGCCGCCGGCGGTGGCGGGCAGGCGGTCGGCCGGCGGCTCCCCCGGCACCGGCGCGAAGACGCTTCCGAGCAGCGGCTGGACGCCGAGCAGGGTGAAGAAGTCGGCGCTCGCCATCGCGCCGCCGACGTGCTCGGCCGCCCCCTCGTCGCCGCCGATCGAGAAGCCGCTGCCGCGGAAGGCGGCGAGCCCGGAGAGCGAGCGGAGCTCGCGCTTCCAGTCGAGGAGGTCGGGCAGCGAGACCGGCGTGTCGTTGCCGTCGAAGACCGAGGTCAGGGCGACGACGCGCTCGGGCTCGGCCACCGGCGGGGCGGCGAGCAGGATGCGGTCGACGGCGGAGAAGATCGCGGTGTTCGCTCCGATCCCCAGGGCGAGGGTGGCGACGGCGACGGCGGTCAGCCCCGGTCGGCGCACCAGGGCGCGGACGGCGAGGCGGAGATCGGCGGCGAGCTGGCTCATCGGAGGCTCCGGGGTCACGGTCGGCGGACCGCGGTCGCCGCGGCCGGCCGGACGGGCAGGAGGGCAAGGGTCGTGCCGCTCGCGGAGAGAATAGGTAAGGTGTTGAATATCCGTCGCTTCGGGGAGCGCCGCCGGCCGGCGCGGACACCCGGAAGTGTCCGCTGGCGGACGGTCGAGGCCGGCAGCGGACGCTAGGGCCCGAGCTCGGTGTCCGACCAGCCGGCGCGGGCGCCGCGGCCTACGCTGCGGCCGTCGCCGCTCTCCTCCCGCGCCGCCTCCGCCCGCCCCTCCCCCACCGCCGCGCCCGCCCGCCGGCCGATGCGGCTGGCCAGCACCGCGGCGCCGAAGCCGTTGTCGACGTTGACCACGCCGATCCCCGGGGCGCAGGCGTTGAGCATGGTGAGGAGCGGCGCCAGGCCGCCGAACGCCGCGCCGTAGCCGACGCTGGTGGGCACCGCGACGACCGGCGCCGGCACCAGGCTGGCGACCACCGTCGGCAGCGCGCCGTCCATGCCGGCGACGGCGATCACCACGTCGGCGGCGCGGATCGCCGGCAGCTCGCCGAGCAGGCGGTGGAGGCCGGCGATCCCGACGTCCCACAGGCGGTCGACCGGGTGGCCGTACCACTCGCAGCAGGCGGCGGCCTCCTCGGCGACCGGCAGGTCCGAGGTGCCGGCGGCGAGGACCGCGACGCGGGCGGCGCCGGCGGGGAGCGCGTGCGGCGGGCCGACGGTGAGCAGCCGGCCGCGGGCGTTGTAGCGTGCCCCCGGCAGCGCGGGGAGGAGCGCCTCGGCCCGCTCGGCGGCGAGGCGGGTCACCAGCACCCGTCCGTGCGCCTCGAGCAGCCGCCGGCAGATCGCCTCGAGGTCGGCCGGCTCCTTGCCGGCGGC
>DATABP010000096.1:0-4865 GCA_036259515.1 Thermoanaerobaculia bacterium
CGCAAGACCGCGCGGGCGGCCCTACTCCTCCGCCGGCGCCGCCGCCGCGGCGCCGCCGCCGGTCAGCCCCGCGATCGCCGACTCCTCGTCCGGGTGGATGCCGGCGTACTGCGCCAGGCCCATGATGTGGAAGGTCTTCTCGATCGTCGGCGTCAGGCAGCAGAAGGCGAGACGGCCGTCGATCTCGATCATCTTCTCGATGATCTCGATCAGGATCGAGATGCCGATCGAGTTGACGATCTTGGTGCCGCGCAGGTTGAGCAGCAGACGCTTCTGGCCCTCGTCGATGAGCTGGTACGCGGCGCGCGCGATCTCCTCGCCGCCCTGATTGTTGATGTAGCCCTCGGTGTAGAGGACGGCCACGCCTTCGCGGCGGTCGACGTCCAGCTTCAGGCTCTCGCTCATCGTTCCCCCGCCTCGTCAGCCACGCGCCTTGGTCATCACGATCGACGTGCCCTCGGCCCCCGACACGATCTCCACGTCGTCCATCAGTCCACGAATGATCTTGAGCCCCCAGCCGCGCTTGCGCGCCGCCTGGAGCTTGCGTTCGATGGAGGGCTCCTCGACGTCCTCCGGGGCGAATCCCACGCCCTCGTCCCGCACCGTGATGCGCAGGACCTCCGGCTCGTCGTCGCCCAGCACCTCGAAGGTGAGATAGACCTTGCGGTCCTCCGCCCGGCTGTGCTCGATGGCGTTGATGCAGGCCTCGACGACGGCCATCCGCACCTCGTCGATCTTATCCGCACTCATCCGCAGCAGCTCGGCCAGGGCGGTCGCGGTCTTCGACGCCGCGATCTCCATGTCGGGAGCCATCGGGAGGGTCAGCCTCACCTCCCGCAGGATGGCCGGAGCAGCCATGAGCGCGAGCGACCGGGGTGCCTAGAAGCTCAGGTAGAGCTCGAAGAGGTAGATCACCACGGGATGGATGAGGTCGTTGGCCAGCAGCCAGCCGAAGGACGCGACGGTCCCGGCGGAGAAGAGAGCGCGGGCGGGCACCCGGGGGACGGCGGCGGAAGCACGAATCGAGTCTAGCATGGGGGACGTTCCTCCTCGGTCGCGCCACGGCAAGGGCAAGGGCGCTGCCAGATCGCGGAGCGGAGGTCGTCGGCAGCCGCAAGAGCCGTGTTGTCAGCGACTTGACCGATGCACGCAGGAGCCGGCGGCGAAAGGTGTCGCAGCGGCGGCGCGACAAAAAGTCCCGGACGAAAGATCGGCTGCCTGCGGAACGTAGAGGGAGTGCGCCACTCCGCCCCCGAGAATGCCGCAACGGGACAAATCGCCCCGTCCGCGACATTTCGCCCCTAAGGCTCAGAAGCCCTTGCGCTGCAAGGTCTTGCGGTCGAGACCGAGTAGGCGCGCGGCGGAGGTCTTGTTGCCGCCGGCGAGGTGGAGCACGCGCTGGATGTGGCGGCGCTCGACGGTGGCGAGGTCGAGCGCCTCGGGTCCCGCCGCCGCCGTCGAGCCGAGGAGCGAGCGCACCAGCTCGGCGTCGACCTCGCCCTCGGCGAGCGACACCGCGCCCTCGACCAGGTTCTGGAGCTCGCGCACGTTGCCCGGGTAGTCGTGGGCGAGGAGCAGCGCCAGCGCCTCGGAGCGGAAGGGCGGCACGGCGATCCCCTCGCGGGCGCAGAAGCGCTCGGCGAAGTGGCGGACGAGGTGCGGGATGTCCTGGCGGCGGTCGCGCAGCGGCGGCAGCTCGACCTCGACGCCCTTGATCCGGTAGTAGAGGTCCTCGCGGAAGCGGCCCTCGGCGACCAGCGCCTCGACGTCCTGGTGGGTGGCGGCGACCAGCCGCACGTCGACCGGGATCGGCTTGGCGCCGCCCAGCCGCACCACCTCGCGCTCCTGGAGCGCGCGCAGGAGCTTCGCCTGCACCGCCGGCTGCATGTCGCCGATCTCGTCGAGGAAGAGCGTCCCGCCATCGGCCAGCTCGAACTTGCCGGCGCGGGCGTGGACGCCGGTCGCCACCCCGCCCTCGATGCCGAAGAGCTCGCTCTCGAGCAGCGACTCCGGCAGCGCCGCGCAGTTGAGCGCCACCAGCGGCCCCTCGCGGCGGGACAGCAGGTGCAGGAGCTTGGCGATCAGCTCCTTGCCGGTGCCGCTCTCGCCGCGCACCAGCACCGCCACGCCGCGCGGCGCCACCCGCTCGACCATCTCCAGCACCCGCCGCATCTCGGGCGCCTGGGCGACGATGCGCTGCCCGGCGACCTCGTCGGCCAGCCGGCCGCGCAGCGCCTTGTTCTCCTCGGCGAGGCGGGCGGACTCGGTCTCCAGCCTCTCCAGATGGCGCAGCGAGTCGAGCGCCACGCCGCCCAGCGCCGCCACCGAGTCGAGGAAGCGGCGGTCGTCGTCGGTGAACGACGGCTCGCCGCCGCGCACCTCCTTGTCGACCACCGCCAGGTAGCCGAGGAAGACGCCGCGGTAGGCGAGCGGCGTGGCGACCAGCTCCTGGTACGGCCGGCCGGCGAAGCTGCCGCGGCGGCGGGCGAGGAGGCGCCCCTCGGTCAGGAGCTCGCGCCACAGCGGGTCGGCGAGCAGCGCCTCGGCCGGGGGCGGCGCCGACGCCCAACCCACCGTCGCCGCGGCGCGAGGCCCGCCGAAGGAATCGCGGGTCACCGCCACCGCCGCCGCCGGATCGACCACCGGCACCACCCGCTGCAGCAGCTCGTCGACCAGCTCCTGCTCCGGCCGGTCGGCGTGGAGCGCCAGTGCCAGGTCGTAGAGCGTCTCGAGCTGGAGGATGCGCCGCTTCTCGGCGAGACTGGTCGGGAGGGCGGCCATGGGCGTGGTGTCGGAAGGGACTACGCGGGCGGAGAGGGCGGGGTTGCGAGGGCGCGGCGGAGGCGCTCGGCGGCCCTCTCGAGCTGCGGCAGCCGGTTCTCGATCACGTCCCAGACGATCTCCAGATCGACCGCCGCGTAGTCGTGGATCAAAACGTCTCGTAGACCGGCCACCTTCCGCCAGTCGATCTCCGGCGCCCGCGCCCGCACCTCGGGCGGCAACCGCTTCGCGGCCTCGCCGACGATCTCCAGGTTCCGCAGCACCGCGTCTTGGACCATCAGCGTCCCGAGGAAGGAGTCGCGCGTCTCGCCCGAGACGTAGGTCTGGATGCGCCGGATCGCCTCGAGGACGTCGTCGAGCCAAGCCTCAGAGCGACTCGACATCCACCGCCTCGTCGCGGACGTGGCGAAGCGACGGCTTGAGCGTAAATTCGGTCACCAGGTCCACCCGTCGCCCCAGCGCGTCCTCCAGGAGGAACTTGGTGTCCATATAGGCGTCGAAGCTCGGCCGCTCGAAGCGCACCAGGAGGTCGACGTCGGAGTCGGGCCTCGCCTCGCCCCGCAGGTGGGAGCCGAAGAGCGCCAGCCGGCGCACCCCGAGACGCCGCAGCGCCGAGCCCTGCTGCCGCAGAAGGCGCAGGATCTCGTCGCGCTGGCCGTTCGTCGTCCGCGTCGCCATCTCCGCTCTCCCGGCCACGACTCTAGCCGAGCCTCCTACCGCGCCGCCGCCGCCACCACGCCGGAGGGCGGCCGGGCCTCGGCGGTGCCGAAGTAGCGGACCAGCGCGTCGACCACCGCCTCCGCCACCTCCTGCCGGAAGGCGCGGGTCTGGATGCGGGCGCGGTCGGCGGGGTTCGCCAGGTTGGCGATCTCCAGCAGCACCTTCGCCGGCACCGCGTTGTAGCGCAGCACCGCGGGCACGAACGGCGGCCGGCGGTGGCGGACGATCTTGTCGCGCACCGGCTTGTTGGCGTAGACGGCGAGGCCGTGGCGGCGGAAGCTGGCCAGCAGCTCCTCGGCCAGCTCGCGGGAGAGGCCCTCGCTCTCGCGCCGCTCGTCGAGCGTCAGCTCCACCTCCGGCCGCTCGCGGTGCTCCCGGCGGGAGGCGAAGACCGGCCCCTCCTTGCCGTAGCGGCCGGCCGACAGCGCCGCCCCCGCGACGTAGGCCATCGCCCCGGTGAGCGACGGGTGCAGCGAGTCGAAGTGGAGCGACACGAACACCGTCTTCCGCGGATCGCCCGGCCCGGCGGCGGCCCGCGCCAGCACGCTGTTGGCGAGGTACCAGCGCAGGTGGACGCCGACGTCGGCGTCCTCGATGCGGTAGGGCGGCGTGGTCAGCACCTGGTGGCCGCGCGACGGCGGCAGCACGTCGCGGTCGGCGAGGCGGAAGCCGTCGCCGTCGCGCACCGTCGGCACCACCGTCGCCGCCGTCGTCGCCTCGAGCAGCTCCTTGACCCGCAGCATCACGTCGTAGGCGTAGACGCTCTCCCACACGCCCTCGTGGGTGTTGCCGGGATCGTCGCCGCCGTGCCCGGCGTCGAGGATCACCGTGATCCCGCCGAGGTCCCGCGCCAGCACCGGGTTGTGGTAGCCCTCGGCGGCGGCCAGCTCGCGCTCCGACGCCAGCCGCCGCGGGTGGTCGGGCGGAAGGTACTCGGGGAGCAGCACGTCGAGCGGGATGGCGATCTTCCGTCCGGTGGGGATGCCGGTGACGTCCTCGATGCCGTTGTCGGTGGCGATCTCGGCGGCCAGCGCGTTGACGTCGGCGGCGGTGGTCAGCCCGGTGAAGCGGACGACGACGCTGGAGTAGAGGGCCTCGCCGGCCTTGAGCCGGTAGACCGCCCGCTCGCCAGCGGCGGTCGACTCGTAGGTCAGCTCGCCGCCGGCGCCGGCCGCCGGGGCGCACGGCCGCGCGGCGCCGGCGAGCGCCGGGGCGAGCAGGTGCGGCGGCACCACCAGCCGATCGCCCGGCCGCAGCCCCTCGTCCTCCATGCCGTTGAAGGAGCGCAGCGCCGCGAAGCGCTCGCCGTCGCCGGTCAGCCACTCGGCGACCTGCCAGAGGCTGGCCGCCCGCCCGCCCCGCCC
>DATABP010000097.1:0-3153 GCA_036259515.1 Thermoanaerobaculia bacterium
GAAGAGGAGCGCCGCGGCCGCCACCGCCAGCGCCGCCCAGCGCCGCGGTACCGCTTGGAGGCGCGGCGGCGCCTGGGTCAGCCGGATGGCGAGCGACAGGAGCCCGGCGTGCGCCACCTTGACCACCGCGCCGATCACCACCACCGCGACGAGCGCCCCCAGGAGCGCCCGCGCCGCGCCGCCGACGGGCAGCACCGAGCCGAGCCGCAGGTAGGTCAACGCCGCCAGCGTCGCGCCGGCGGCGAGCGCCACCGCCAGGCTGAGCGTCTCGATGTGGCGCACCGGGTAGAGCGAGAGCACCGCCACCACCAGCCCGGCGAGCGCCAGGAAGCCGAGGCCGGTGGCGAGCGCCAGCGGCGGCAGGAGGTGGAGGAAGAGGACGGCGAGATCGAACGGCGACCGCTCGAGGTTGCCGTTCACCGCCGCCAGCACCACCGCGGCGAGCGCGGCGAGCGGAGCGCCGGCGAGGAGCGCCACGCGGAGCGCCAGCGCCAGCGCCGCGCGCAGCGGCCGCCGCGGGCGGGTGGCGTCCTGGAGCAGGAAGCGGTCGAGGCGGTCGGAGAGGTAGCCGAGCCGGCGGAGGTCGGCGCGGACCCGCTCGAGCTCGCCGTCCCCGTCGCGCGTCGGCGGCACCGCCATGGCGGAGACGCTATCAGGCCGGCGCCGGACCGCCGCCCTCGCCGCCGTCCCCGGCACCCTCCGCCTCCGCCCCCTCCCACCGCCGCCCCCGCCGCTTCACGAACCCGGCGAGCTCGCGCAGCGGCTCGGCGCGCCGGCCGAGCGGCTCGACGGTGGCGGCGGCGAAGTCGAGGAGCTCGTCGGCCAGGGTGGCGGCGCCAGGGACGCCGAGGAGCGAGACGAAGGTCACCTTGCCGGCGTCCTGCCCCACGTCCTTGCCCGCCTCCTCGGCGCTCGCCGTGGCGTCGATCAGGTCGTCGGTGATCTGGAAGGCGAGGCCGAGGTTCTTGGCGAAGCGGGTGATCGTCTCGAGGTCGCGGCGGCGGGCGTCGGCGGCCATCGCGCCGAGCTCGCCGGCGGCGATGAACAGCGCCCCGGTCTTGTGGCTGTGGATGTACTCGAGGAGCGCGAGGTCGTGCTCCTCCGGGGTCGAGGCGAGATCGAGCGCCTGGCCGCCGATCAGGCCCGCCGAGCCCACCGCCGCCGACAGGTGGTGCACCAGGTCCTCGGCGGTGTAGCGGCGGAGGGGGAGCCGGTGGGCGGCCTCGGCGACCACCCCGAAGGCGCGGTTCAAGAGCGCCAGGCCGGCGAGCTGGGCGGTCGCCTCGCCGAACACGCGATGGACGGTGGGCCGGCCGCGGCGCAGCGCCGCGTCGTCCATCGACGGCAGGTCGTCGAAGATCAGCGAGCAGGCGTGGACCATCTCGACGGCGCAGGCGAGGTCGAGCACCGCCGCGGCGCGGCGCCCGAGCATCTCCGCCACCGCCAGCGCCAGCGCCGGGCGCAGCCGCTTGCCCGGGCTGGTCAGCGCGTGGAGCATCGCCCGGTGGACCGCGACCGGGCGCTCGCCGGCCGAGGGCACCAGCTCGGGCAGCCGCCGGTTGACCTCCTCGGTCAGCCGGGCGAGGCGGCCCTCGAGGTCGCCCTCGGCGCGGCCGAGCGGGAGTCGCGGCAGCAGTCGAGCGGGCATCGACCGCCTCGCCGGGGACGGCGGCGGACCGCTAGAAGGAGCGGACCGCCTCGTCCTCGTCGTCGTAGGTCTCGAAGACGGAGATGAGCTGGGTGATCTGGAGGATGTCGGACACCTTGGCGGGCAGGTCGAGGAGCTTGAGCTTGCCGCCCCGATTGCTGACGCTGGTGTAGGTCGACACCAGCTCGCCGATGCCCGACGAGTCGATGGTGGTGACCCCGGACATGTCGATCAGGATGTGCTTGCGGCCGGCGTCGAGCTCGCGGTGGACCGCCTCGCGCAGCGCCACGTCGCCGACCCCGATGGTGATCTTGCCGCGCGGCTCGAGCACCGTCACCCCGTCCCGATTGCGAACCTCGATCTTCATCGCTCTCCTCCATCCGAATCGCCGTTCGGCGCCGCGGCGGCGGCCGCCGCGCCGGGAGCGAACACCTGTTTCCTCAAGGTGACCACGGTGCCGCCGCCGGCGCGCGTGCCGTAGTCGACGCGGTCCATGAACTTCTGCATGTAGAACAGTCCGCGGCCGGTGGGCCGCAGGAGGTTCTCCGGCGCCAGGGGGTCCTCCACCCGGCCGGGATCGAAGCCCCCGCCCTGGTCGGCCACCCGCACCACGACGTCGGCGCCGTCCACCGACACGTCGACCTCGACGGTCTTGTCGCGGTCGCAATCGTTGCCGTGCTTGATCGCGTTGGCGACCGCCTCGCGGGTGGCGAGATCCACCCAGTGACGGACGTCCTCGTCGAGCCCCAGCCGCTCCAGGGTGTCGTTGAGGACCACCTGGACGAGCTCGATGTTCTCCAGCCGGCTGTCGATGGCGAGGTGGAACTGGTGCTCGTCGGAGCGCATCGCCGAGGCCTCGTCGCGGCGCAGCATACCATCCGGCATCGCGCTCAGAGCCCGCCGCCCGCCCCGATCTGCTCCACCGCCCACGGCACCACCACGAGGAGCTGCACGGCGTCGAACACCGCGTGCGCCGCCGCCGCCGCCCACACGTTCCCCCGCCACCGCGCCAGGAGGCCGTAGACCACCGAGAGGAGCGTCACCCCGACCAGCATGAACGGCTGGCCGTAGCTCCAGTGGGCGAGGACGAAGAGGGCGGTGGAGAACGCGATGCCGATCCGCGGCTGGAGGAAGCCGCGGAAGAACGCCTCCTCGACCAGCCCGGCCGAGAGCGCCGCGGCGAGCCGCAGCCACGCCGGCTGGGCGACCAGGAAGGTGATCGCCCCCGGCGGACCCGAAGGCAGGATGCCCTCGCCGCCGAGCGCGAGGATCGCGGCGCCGATCGCGAGCAGCAGGAGGAGCACGCCGCCCCAGATCGCGAAGCCGGCGGCGATCCCGAAGCCGACCTCCGCCGCCGGCCGCCGCGCCGCGAAGTGGAACGCCACCGCGAGCCGCCGCCCCAGCCGCTCCGCCGCGTCCTCCGAGCGCGCGTAGCCGAGGAGGCCCCACACCAGCATCACCGCGGCGAGGAGCGCGTGCAGGCTGAAGAGCTCCCACGGCCGGGC
>DATABP010000098.1:0-1877 GCA_036259515.1 Thermoanaerobaculia bacterium
GCGACCGCCGTCCAGGCCGGGGCCGCCGCCGAGGCGCTGTTCCTCGCCGGCGCTCCGGGCGATGCGGAAAGCCCCGACCTCGGCGAACCCGAGGAGCCGCTCTTCGCCGGCGTGCCGTGCAACGAGCGCCGCTGCGGCGCGAAGGAGTTCTGCTGCAACTTCTCGTGCTCGATCTGCGCCTCGATCTTCGGGGGCGCCTGCACGCAGCAGGTCTGCCCGATCCGGCCGTGAAGGCGGGAGACCGGCGGCGCCCGGCGCCCGCCGGTCTCCTCATCCGCCGCCGGCCGATCGCCGCCAGATCTCGCGCACCGTCTCGATGGTGTCCGCCTCCTCCGGCCGCTTGTCCTCGCGGTAGCGCTTGACGCGGGCGAAGCGGAGCGCCAGACCTCCGGCGTAGTGCGGGCTCTCCTGGACGTCGTTGAAGGCGATCTCGACGACCAGCTCGGGGCGGACGTGGACGACGTGGCGATCGCGGGCGACGGCCAGCGCGAGGAGGCGCTCGGTCTGCCAGGCGAGCATCGCGTCGGTCATCCCCTTGAAGGTCTTGCCGAGCATCACGAAGCCGCCGGTCGCAGGGTCGCGGGCGCCCAGGTGGAGGTTCGAGAGCCAGCCGCGGCGGCGGCCGTTCCCCCACTCGGCGGCGAGCACCACGAGGTCGAGGGTGTGCGCCGGCTTGACCTTGAGCCAGCCGGCGCCGCGGCTCCCCGCCTCGTAGGGCGAGGCGAGGTCCTTCGCCATCACCCCCTCGTGGCCGGCGGCCAGCGTGCGGTCGAGGAAGGCGGCGGCCGCGGCCGGGTCGGCGGTGGCCACGCGCGGCACCACGAGCTCGCCGGGCACGGCGCCGGCCAGCGCCGCGAAGCGCTCCTCGGCCGGGCGGGCGAGGAGCTCGTCGCCGTCGAGCAGGAGGAGGTCGAAGAAGAACGGGGCGAGCGGCAGCTCGGCGGCGAGGGCGTCGACGTCGAGACGGCGGCCGAAGCGGCGCATCGTCACCTGGAACGGCCACGGCGTGCCGTCGGCGCGGAGCGCCAGCACCTCGCCGTCGAGGATCGCCGAGCGCGCCGGCAGCCGGCGGGCGGCGGCGACCACCTCGGGCACCGCGGCGGTGACCTCGTGGAGCTGACGGGTGAACACCCGCACCTCGTCGCCCTCCTTGTGCACCTGGACGCGGGCGCCGTCGAGCTTGGCGTCGAAGGCGGCGCGGCCGAGCCGCTCGACGGCCTCCTCGACGGTGTCGGCCGTCTGCGCCAGCATCGGCACCAGCGGGCGGAAGAGGCGGACCCGGAAGCGGTCGAGGCCGGCGGCGCCGTCGACCAGCGCGGCGCGCGCCACCGCCGGCAGGTCGCCCGAGACCATCAGCGCGCGGCGGACGGCGGCGGCCGGCAGGCGGGCGGCGCGGGCCAGCGCGTCGACCATCAGCCCCTCGAGCGCCCCCTGCCGCAGCTCGCCGAGGAGCAGCCGGGCGAGGAAGTCCTGCTCGGGGGCGGTGGCGCGGGCGAAGAGGCCGCCCAGGAGCTCGCCGCGCGCCGCCTGGGAGCCGGCGCCGGTGGCGGCGGAGACGCGGTCGAACGCCTCGTCGACCTCGCCGATCAGGAGCGACGGCTCGGCGGCGGCCCCCGCCGGCCAGACCGCCCGCACCAGCGCCGGCCCCACCCCGATCCGCCCCTGCGGCAGCTCCCCGGCCAGCCAGGCGACGGCGGTCTCCACCTCCTCCGGCGCCAGCCGCGCGAGGAGCTCGGCGAGGTGCCCCGCCTTGGCCAGCCGCGAGCGGGTGGCGGCGATCCGCTGCGAGACGGCGACGAGGTCGGCGAGCTTCATCGGCCGATCATCGCCCGCCGGCGCCAGGCGATGCAGCTCGCCGTCGACGAAGACGACGAGCT
>DATABP010000099.1:0-2998 GCA_036259515.1 Thermoanaerobaculia bacterium
CCTCGCCGACCGCCGCCCCCGCCTCAGCGCGGCCTGCGGCCGACGAGGATGAGTCGTTCGCTGTCACGTTCGAAGGGGGCTCCCTGGAAGTTGCCGTAGGTGGCGTCGACGTGGAGACCGGCCCAGGAGAGGCCGATCGTCACCTCCTCGCGCGAGTAGGCGCGCACGCTCTCGAGGTACGTCCGCGGCGGCGCGTCGTCCGGCCGCACGGTGATCCGCTTGTTGATCCGGCAGGAGACCGGGTCGTACCAGCGCTGGATCTCGATCCGCCTCCCCTCGTCCTCGACCGCGTCGTACGGCGTCAGCTCGCCGAGCACCCGGTCGCGGTTCAGGAAGTCGATCAGGAAGCGGCCGCCGGGGGTGAGCAGGCGGACGACCTCCTCGAGCACGCGGAAGTTCTCGCGCTCGCTCTCGAAGTAGCCGAAGGAGGTGAAGAAGTTCAAGACCCAGTCGAAGGAGGCGGCGGTGAAGGGCAGGCAGCGCATGTCGCCGCGCACCCGCGGCAGGTCGGGCCGGGTGGCCAGCAGCGTCAGCGACAGGTCGACGCCGAGGGCGCGGAGGCCGCGGCGGCGCAGCGCCTCGGTGTGGCGGCCGGCGCCGCAGGCGAGGTCGAGCACCGCGCGCGGCCGCCGGGGTCCGAGCCAACCGACCACCGCGTCGACCGCCCGCTCCGCCTCGCCGCGGTCGCGGTGGGCGTAGAGGTCGAGGTAGTCCTGCCCGAACCACTCGCGGTACCAGGCCACGCCCACCCCTCCCGGCGCTACCGCCGCGACGCCCAGCCGACGATCAGCGCCAGGAGCGCCCCGGTCGCCGCCCACTGGAGGCCGCCGGCGACGAGGCTCCAGGCGAGCAGCCGCTCGCCCATCACCTGCAGGTAGGCGAGCGAGATCGGCAGGTCGAGCCACACCAGCCAGCCGCCGCGCAGCCCCGGGTTGCCGCTCGCCCAGGTCCACAGCACGGCGAGCGTGTGGAGCCCCGCCGCCATCGCCGCGCACCACGCCACCACCCGCCGGAGCGACGCCGTCCGCACCCTCCGCCGCGCCACCGACACCGGGCTCCGGCGCGGGTGCGGCTGGCTGACGTCGGCGCCGGGCATGGCGGGGAGCCTACCACCGGGGGTGACCACCACCTCCTCGCTCACCGGCGCGTGGAGGACACCTCTGTGACCGCGGCCGCCGTCCCCGGCGCGACGGCGAGTCGCCGCCATCCGAGCACCGGTCCGCGAACAGGCGCGAGAGACGAGGGTTCGCCGCCAGCAGGTCGGGGAGGAGGGCGAGTCCGAGCCGCGCTTCGTCGAGAGGTCCGGCGTCTCACGCAAGGTCGAACGCGGTGTTTTCCGTTGCCCCGTGCCGAAAGGGGGTGACATTGCCATGGAGGCGACCGCGACGAATCGCGAAGGAGACCGACCGATCGATCCCGCGCCGGCGGCGCCGGGCGTGCCGCGCGGTCGAGGACGCCGGCCCCGCTGGATCGCGCTGGCGGGAGGGCTGGCGAGCCTGGTGGCGATCCTCGGCTGGTTCGAGCTGACGAGCTACCGCCAGGTCATCGGTCTGGTGCTCGACGAGCAAGCGCCCGAAGCGCCGGCAGGGCCCGGCCCGCAGGCGAGCATCGCCACCGGCGTGGAGCGCGCGGCGGAGCCGGCCGAGGAATCCAGATCCGAGCCGAGCGTGCGGCGAGAGCGGCCCCCCCTGGCAGCGCAGCGGACAGTCGAGCTGGACCGCTTCGAGGCGCGGCTGCGGAGCTGCCGCGCGAACGGGAGCACGGTGACCTGCGACTTCCTCGTCGAATCCACCCGCCGCGACGTGACCGTCTTCCTCCGCGGCTCCTCCCGCCTCATCGACTTCGCGGGCAACGAAAGCCGGGCCGCGAGCTTGGCCTTCGGGCAGAACCGCATCGAGGGCGGCGACCGCTACTTCTTGGTGGTCTCCAACCGGCTCGTCGCGAGCATCCCGACCTCCATTCAGATCAAGTTCGAGGACGTTCCCCTGGAGGGCGGCGGCGCCGCTCTCGTGGAGCTGGTGCTCGATCCGTTAGACGGCAAGGAGGTCAACGTGCAGTTCCGGGACGTTGCGGTGGCACGTTGAAAACGTTCAGTGCCACGAGTGCGGGAGAGTCCAACGAGCCTCGGCGGCGTCCTGCCAGAAGCGGCGATTTCAGAACCCTGAGCGGAACGAGATCAGCGGAGGTCAGAACAGCACCTCGATCCCGACGAATCGGCCTACGAACGGATGCCAAGGGTCGAACCATTCGAAGCTCCCCGGTTGCCGCGGCAGTCGGCGCCACGAATGGTGCGCCCTAGAGGATTCGAACCTCTGACCTACAGCTCCGGAGGCTGTCGCTCTATCCAACTGAGCTAAGGGCGCGGGTGGGGTGAGCGAAGGGGCTTGAACCCTCAACCACCGGAGCCACAGTCCGGCGCTCTACCAGTTGAGCTACGCTCACCACGCGTTGTCGAAGAACAGCGGGGAGCCGTGGCGGCTTCCCGGGACCGGGTCTGGCCTGCCTGGAGGGATTCGAACCCCCGACCCGCGGCTTAGAAGGCCGCTGCTCTATCCAGCTGAGCTACAGGCAGAGCGTTCGGCGGCCCCGGGGCGGCGCCAGGCAGCGCCGGTCTCGTGTGCCCGCGACCCCTTGGGGGCGGTCGTGGTCGGGGCGCCCAGATTTGAACTGGGGACCCCCTGCGCCCAAGGCAGGTGCGCTACCAGACTGCGCCACGCCCCGACACCAAGGCCCCGGCATTGTAGGCGAGGGGGGCCGGGCCGGTCAATTCGCGAGGCGCTGAAATGCCCGCCGAGTCTCGGCGATCCGCAGGCTCCTTCGCCGCGGAGCCTCCGATCTCGCCGATCCGCACACGGCTCCGCGCTCGCGACTGCCCCGATCTGGGCGAACCGTGCGGCTCGGCGCCGCCACTCGCCCCGATCTCGCCGAAGCGCCCCGCTCTGCGCTCGCCACTCGCCCCGATCCCGGCAATCCGCACCCCTCGTTCGCGCAACTCACC
>DATABP010000100.1:0-3604 GCA_036259515.1 Thermoanaerobaculia bacterium
CAGCGACGAGCTGGAGCCGCGCCGGCGGGCGCCTACGGCCCGGCGCCGGCGACGGGGTCGATCTCGACCGCCAGCGAGCCGCCCGCCTCGACGGCGAAGCCGCCGGTGAGGACCACCCGCCCGCGCGTGCGCAGGGTCAGCGCGCCGCCGGCGGCGACGACGTAGCTCGGTCCGGCGGCGATCTCGTCGCAGGCCTCGTGCGTCTCGGCGCCGAGGACGGTGTCGTCGGAGAGGGTCAGCGTCGCCGGCGCCGCGCAGGGCGGGACGGCCTCGTCGGCGCCGACGTCGACGCCCTCCCCCACCGGCCGCGGGTCGCCTTCGAAGTCGGTCGGCGGCGCGCCGGCCGGCGTGCCCGCGTCGACCGCCGGGCCGCCCTCCTCCAGGTGGTAGTCGCCCGCCTGCGGATCGAGCGCGTCCGGCAGCGTCGGATCGACGAACAGCTCCGCCTCCGTCGCCAGGAACGAGTGCGCGTCCTGCCCGAAGCTCGCCCGCCACTCGGCGAGGGTCATCACGCTGTCGCCGCCGTCGGTGGTGACGCGGTCCTCGAGCGCGTTGTGGTCGCTGACCAGGCCGACGTGGCTGCCGTCCGAGACGTCGAGGCTGCCGCGGAACGGGTGGCGCGACAGCGCGACGTTGTTGCGCAGCGTGTTGCCGGTGGCGCCGTGGTGGAGCTGGATCGCCCAGCGCCCGTCGTCGGCCATCACGATGGTGTTGTTGACCACCAGGTTGCCGGTCGAGGGCCCGCCGCCGTCGATCTGGAACAGCGTGATGCCGCCGGCGCGGTTGCCGAGCAGCAGGTTGTTGCGGAAGACGGAGCCCTGCACCCCGTCGCCGTTGATCCCCGAGCCGCCCGCCGCGCCGTTGCCGACGATCACGTTGCCCTCGACCAGCGCGCCGCTGATGATCCCGTCGCCGCCCAGCGAGACGTCGCCGTTCATGTGGATGCCGGCGGCGTTGTTGCCCCAGGTGAAGTTGCCGCGGATCGTCGGTCGGTCGCCGCTGTTCGAGACGTAGATGCCGTGCTCGTCGATCGAGCGCGCCGTCTCGTTGGCTTCGATGAGGAGGTCGTCGACGAAGCCGGTGAGGATGCCGCGCTCGCCGTTGTCGAAGGCGCGGTTGCCGCGGATCGTCACGTGGTGGGCGGTCACCGCGCGGATGCCCTCGCGCGGCATGCCGACGACGGTGAAGCCGGCGACCTCGACCCAGCTCGCGCCCTCGAGGTTGATGCCGTCCGGGGTCACCGGGTTGGGATCGACGATCGCCACCCCGGGGCCGGCGAGGAAGCGGATCGGCGCCGCCTCGGTGCCGGAGGTACGGAGGTCGAAGCCGGCGTAGTCGCCGGCGGCGACGATCACCGTGTCGCCGGGGCCGACGGTGTCGGCGGCCCTCTGGAGCGTGCGCCAGGGATCGGCGGCGCTGCCGGTTCCGCCGTCGTCGCCGCCGGGGGCCACGTGGTAGGTGGCGGCGGCGGCGGCGAGCGGGAGGAGCAGGGCGGCGGCGGCGAGGAGGGCGCGGCGGACGGGCATCGCCCTCCATCCTATGCGCGATCGGCGATGCCGCCGATCAGCCGTGCCGCCGGCCCAGCCGCTCCGCCAGCCGCGCCAGCGCCGCCGGAAGCTCCTGGGCGGCGTCGAGGAAGCCGGCCCAGGGGTCCTTCCCCGCCGCCACGCGCTCCGGCACGGTGTCGACGCTCAGCGCCGCCGGATCGAGCTTCGCCCCGACCTCGCGCCAGGCGAGCGGCGTCGACACCGGCGCCCCTGGCCGCGGGCGCACCGAGTACGGGGCGACGAGGAGCTTGCCGAGGCCGTTCTGCAGGAAGTCGACGTAGACCTTGCCGGCGCGCGCCTTGGGCAGCCGCGCCACCGAGGCGATCCCGGGCGCCTCGGCGGCGAGGGTGCGGGCGAGGAGCTCGGCGAGCTGCCGGGCCTGCTCGTGGGTCACCCGGCCGCCCATCGGCAGGAGCACGTGGAGCCCGGAGGCGCCGCTCGTCTTGACGAAGGCGGCGAGGCCGAGGTCGCGGCACAGCGCCCCGGCCGCCCGCGCCACCGCCACCGCCCGCGCGAACGGGGCGTCCTTGGCGTCGAGGTCGAGGCTCGCCCAGTCCGGGTGCTGGAGGCTGCCGACGCGGCTGGCGCCGACGTGGAGCGGGATGGTGCCGAGGTTGACCAGGTAGAGGAGGGTGTCGAGGTCGTCGCAGACCAAGGCGCGGGTCTCCTCGCCGCCCTCGCCGAGCAGGCGCTCGACGCGCACCCAGGAGGGCACCTTGTCCGGCGCGTTCTTCTGGAAGAAGCTCTTGCCGGCGACGCCGTCGGGGTAGCGGTCGAGGACCACCGGGCGGTCGCGCAGGAAGGGCAGGAGCGCCGGCGCCACGGCGCGGTAGTAGTCGAGGAGATCGCCCTTGGTGCGGCCCTCGCCCTCGCCAGGTGCCGCGGGCCAGAAGACCTTGCCGAGGTTGGTGAGCTGGAGACGACGGGCGGCGCCGGGTCGGGGCGCGGCGGCGGCCGGGGTGGCGAGGGCGGCCTCCGGCTCCTCGTCGAGGTCCGCCGCCTCCGGCGGCTCGTCGTGCGCCGCCGCCTCGACCTCGCCCTCCTCCTCCCCCGCCGCCGGCCGCCGGCACTCCGCGGGCGCCTTGTCCTCGCGCAGCCCGAGGAACACCGGCTGGCGGAGCTGACCGGCCTCGGTGAGCTCGCTGTAACGCACCTCGGCGACGAGCCTAGGCTCGACCCAGCGGTGCTCGCGGCCGCGCGGCAGCTCGCCGCCGGGCACGGCCACAACCGGCGGCGTGCTCCGCTCGTCCGCCGCCAGCGCACGCTCGATCGCCGCGAGCTGTCGCTCGTCGAACCCCGAGCCCGCCCGTCCCGCGTAGACCATCCGCCCCGCCTCGTCCACCCAGCCGAGGTGGAGCGCCCCGAAGCCGCTGCGCGATCCCTCGGGCAGCGTCCAGCCGACCACCGCGAAGTCGCCGCGGCGGTCGGCGCGCACCTTCTTCCAGGCGGGCGAGCGGCCGGCGCGGTAGGGCGAGTCGGCGCGCTTGGCGATCAGCCCTTCGAGCCCGCGCGCCGAGGCCGCCCGGAACAGCTCCTCGCCGCGCTCCTCGACGTGGTCGGCCAGCCGCACCGGCCCCGCCGCCGGCAGCAGGCGCGCCAGGAAGCGCTTGCGGTCGGCGAGCGGCAGCGGGCGGAGGTCGAACCCCTCGAAGGCGAGGAGGTCGAAGACGTAGTAGGCGGCCGGCAGCTCGACCGCGGCGCGCTCGAGGTCGGCGCGGCGGGTGGCGAGCGCCCGTCGCTGGAGACGCTGGAAGCTCGGCCGCGCCGCCTCGTCGAGCACCACCACCTCGCCGTCGAGCACCAGCCCGCGGAAGGGCAGCGCCGACAGCGCGCGCACCAGGTCCGGGAAGGCGGCGGTGGCGTCGCGGCCGCTGCGGTAGACGAGGCGCACCGCTCCCCCGCCGCCGCCGCGCACCGCGCCCGGCCCGGCCGCCTCGCCGACGCCGGCGAGCAGCCGATAGCCGTCGTACTTGAGCTCGAAGAGCCAGCCGGGGCGCGAGAACGGCCGGCCGCCCGGCTCGGCGAGCATCGGGCGCACGTCGGCGACGGCGAGGCGG
>DATABP010000101.1:0-2804 GCA_036259515.1 Thermoanaerobaculia bacterium
CGGGGGTTCGTGGCGCCGCGCACTCCCGAAGAGGAGCTCCTGGCCGGGCTCTGGAGCGAGCTGCTCGGGGTCGAACGGGTGGGTGTCGAAGACGACTTCTTCGAGCTCGGCGGGCACTCGCTGCTCGCCACCCGGGTGATCTCCCGCGTCCGCGACGGCCTGGGGATCGAGCTGCCGCTCGAGACCGTCTTCGCCGCCCCCACCGTCACCCGCCTCGCCGCCGAGGTGGACGCCCGGCGCGGCGCCCCGGCCGGGGAGGCCGCGGCCGACGCCGCGCCGCCGCTCGTGCGCGTTCCGCGGGACGCCGACCTGCCGCTCTCCTTCGGCCAGCAACGCCTGTGGTTCCTCTGGCAGCTCCAGCCGGACAGCGGCTTCTACAACGTGCCGATGGCGATGCGCCTCACCGGGCGCCTCGACCTGCCGGCCCTCGCCGCCGCCTTCACCGGCATCGTGGCGCGCCACGAGGCGCTGCGCACGGCCCTCGAGACGGTCGGCGGCGCCCCGCGCCAGCGGATCGAGCCGCCGCGCCCGGTGGCGCTGCCGCTGATCGATCTCTCGGGCCTGCCCGCCGCCCGGCGCGAGGCGGAGGCGCGCCGCGCCAGCGCCCGCCTCGCCGCCCGCCCCTTCGACCTCGCGGCGCCGCCGCTCCTGCGGGTCGCCGCCTGGCGCTTCGCCGCCGAGCGCCACCTCGCGCTCCTCGCCATGCACCACGTCGCCTCCGACGCCTGGTCCGTCGGCGTGCTCGCTCGCGAGCTGGCGGCGCTCTACGCGGCCGCGGCCGAGGGCCGCCCGTCGCCGCTGCCGGAGCTGCCGGTGCAGTACGCCGACTACGCCTGGTGGCAGCGCCGCCGCCTGCTGCCGGAGGACGGCGCGCGCTACCAGGGCCAGCTCGCCTTCTGGAGAGAGCGCCTCGGCGACGTGCCGCCGCCCCTGGAGCTGCCGGCGGACCGCCCCCGGCCGCCGGTGCAGAGCCACCGCGGCGACCGCTTCGACTTCGATCTCGCGCCGCTGGCGCCGGCGCTCCGCCGGCTCGGCCGCGAGCACGGCGCCACCCTCTACGTGACGCTCCTCGCCGGCCTGACGGCGCTGCTCCAGCGCGTCACCGGCCAGACCGACGTCACCGTCGGCTCGCCCGTCGCCAACCGCACCCGCTCCGAGCTCGAGGGGCTGATCGGCTTCTTCGTCAACACCCTGGTGCTGCGCGTCGACGCCGCCGGCGATCCCACCTTCGCCGAGCTCTTGGAGCGCGCCCGCCACCAGGCGCTGGCCGCCCAGGAGCACCAGGACCTGCCCTTCGAGACCCTGGTGGAGGCGATCAAGCCGCCGCGCGACCTGTCGCGCACGCCGCTCTTCCAGGTGCAGCTCGCGGTGCAGAACGTGCCGACCAGCCGGATGGAGGTGTCGGGGCTGGTGCTCGAGCCGGTGGAGCCGGAGTCGACCTCCTCGCGCTTCGATCTCACGCTCTTCGTGTTCGAGCGCGGCGACGAGCTGCGCGGCCGCTTCGTCTACTCGACGGCGCTGTTCGACCGCGCCACCATCGAGCGCACCGCCTCCCATCTGTCGACCCTGCTCGCCGCCGCCGCCGCGGAGCCGGGGCGGCGCCTGTCGGACCTGCCGCTGCTCACCGCCGCCGAGCGCCGGCGGGTGGTGGTGGAGCCCAACCGCGAGCGGCTGCCGGCGCCGCCGGCCCTGGTCCACGAGCGCTTCCTCGCCGCCGCCCTCGCCGACCCCCACGCCCTGGCGGTGGTCTGCGACGAGCGGTCCCTGACCTACGGCGAGCTGGCCGCGGCGAGCGAGGGGCTGGCCCGCCGCCTCGTCGCCGCCGGCGTCGGGCGCGACGACCGGGTGGCCCTGGTCCTGCCGCGCTCGCTGGAGATGATCGTCGCCCTGGTCGCCGTGCTCCGCGCCGGCGCCGCCTACGTGCCGGTGGAGCCGGGGCTGCCGGCGCCGCGGGTCGCCGCCCTCCTGGAGGACTCGGCGCCGCGGCGCGTGCTCACCCTGGCGGCCCTCGCCGCCGACCTGCCGCCGGTGGGGGTGCCCGTCGACCTCCTCGACGCGCCGGCCGCGCAACCCGGCGGCGCCGAGGTCGAGCTGCCGGTGGCGGCGCCGGAGAACCTCGCCTACGTGCTCTTCACCTCCGGGTCCACCGGGCGGCCGAAGGGCGTCGCCGTGGAGCACCGCCAGCTCGCCGGCTACACGGCGGGCGTGCTGGCGCGCCTCGACCTCGGGCGCGACGGTGGCGGGGACGGAACGGCCGGCCGGCCGGCGAGCTTCGCCACCGTCTCGACGTTGGCCGCCGACCTCGGCAACACCGCCGTGTTCGGCGCCCTGGCGTCCGGCGGCGCTCTGCACGTGGTGTCCGCCGAGCGGGTGAGCGACCCCGAGGCGATGGCCGACTATTTCGCGCGCCACGAGATCGACGTGCTGAAGGTGGTCCCCTCCCACCTCGCCGCCCTCGGCGCCGCCTCGCGTCCCGAGCGGGTGCTGCCGCGCCGGCGCCTGGTGCTCGGCGGCGAGGCCCTGTCGTGGGACGAGGTGGACCGGCTGCGCGAGCTGGCGCCGGGCCTCGGGGTGCTCAACCACTACGGCCCGACCGAGGCGACGGTGGGCGCCACCACCTTCGAGGCGGCGCGGCCCGGCAGCGAGCCGTCTACCCGCCGGGGCGCAGCCTCGCCGGCGCGCCGCGGCGCGACCGTGCCGCTGGGCCGCCCGCTGCCGGGGGTGCGTGCCGCGGTGCTCGACCGCCACGGCCGCCCGGCGCCGGTGGGGGTGCCCGGCGAGCTGTTCGTGGGCGGCGCCGGCGT
>DATABP010000102.1:0-2102 GCA_036259515.1 Thermoanaerobaculia bacterium
TCCTCCAGCCGCGGGCGCGCCCGCCACTCGTCGAGGTCGAGGCGCTTGGCGTCGGCGAGGTACTCCTCCTGGCACTCGCGGACCGAGCGGGCCGTGTCCTGGTCGTAGAGCACCAGCGCCAGCTCGTAGTTGACGTAGAACGAGCGGCGGTCGAAGTTCGCCGAGCCGACGATGGCGAAGCGGTCGTCGACCGACAGCGCCTTCGAGTGGAGGAGGCCGCGCTCGTGGAGGTAGACCTCCACGCCGTCCTTCAACAACTGGTCGAAGAAGGCGCGGCCGGCGCTGTCGGCGAAGGTCTGGTCGCTCTTCCGCGGCACCACGAGCTGGATCTCGACCCCGCGGAGCGCCGCCAGGCGGAGCGCGATCAGGGTGGCCTCGGTGGGCACGAAGTAGGGGCTGGCGACGATCACCCGGTGGTCGGCGCGGTCGATGGCGGCGATCACCAGCTGCTCCATGAAGTCCGACTCGTAGGTCGGCCCGCCGGGCACCGTCTGGACGTACACCTCGCCCTCGCGCTCGGCCTCCGGGAAGTACTCGTCGTGGTCGAGGAGCTCGCCGGTGGCGAACGACCAGTCCTCGACGAAGAGGATCTGGAGCTGGTGCACCGCCGGCCCGGCGAGCCGGGCGGTGAGCTGCCGCCAGGTGCCCTCGGGGAGGGCGAAGTCGGCGTCGTGGAGGTTCAGCGACCCGGCGAAGCCGAGGCGGCCGTCGATCACCGCCAGCTTGCGGTGGTTGCGGATGTCGAGCCGGGCGAGCGGCCGGCGCGCCTTGCGGATCGGCAGCATGCGTCCCACCTGGACGCCGCCGGCGACGAGCTCGGGCCCGAGCGCCGTGAAGAACGAGGGCTCGGCCAGCCGCCCCGAGCCGTAGTCGTCGGCGAGCACCCGGCAGACGACGCCGCGGCGGGCGGCGCGGACCAGCGCCTCGCCGACTCGCCGGCCGGTGCGGTCGGTGTTGAAGATGAAGAACAACAGGTGGACGTGGTGCTCGGCGCGGTCGATCGCCTCGACCAGCGCGTCGACCCCCTTCTCGGTGTCGTGGAAGAAGTCGACCCGGTTGCCGGCGAGGATCGGCAGGCCGTCCGAGCGCGCCGCGGTCATGCGGTCGACCAGCCGCACCATCTCCACCACGTCGTCGTCGTCATCGACCTCCTCCGGCCGGGCGAGCGCCCACGACGCCTCCTCCTCCACCCGCTCGTCCTGCTGGAGCCGGGCGTGGATGCGGGCGTGCCGGCGCACGCTCCGGCGGGTGCCGAACTCGCCGAACAGGAGGTAGATCGGGATGCCCACCCAGGGCGAGGCGAAGATCAGCGCCAGCCAGCCGAGCGCCACCCGCGGCCGGTGCCGCGCCACCAGCGGCACCATCCCGAGCCGCAGCAGCCAGCGGAGGAGGCCGATCAGCCAGCGGGCGAGCGGCGCCGGGCGGAGGACCATCGCCGGACGGCTCTCAGCCGACCACCTCGAGCGTGGTGACCATCCCCTCGTCGCGGTGGTCGCCGACCGGGCAGTAGACGGTGTAGCTGCCCGGCTCGAGCGTCACCGTCAGCTCGCCGCTCTCCCCCGGCTGGAGGGTCGGCTCGAGCTCCTCCTCGAGCCCCATGCCCTCGATCTCGAAGCTGTGCTCGTGGTCGCCGGTGTTCGACACCAGGAAGGTCGTCTCGCCGGCGGGCAGCGAGCCCGGCATCTCGATGGTGCGGCCGTGGAGGCGCACCTCGACGGCGGCGGTGCCCCCGGCGGCGGCGGCGGGATCCTCGTCGAAGTACTCGCCGCCGGAGGCCGTCTCGGCGGGGGTGCCCGCCTCGCCGGCCGCGGCGGCGGCGGGATCGGTGCCCACCTCCTCGGGCTCCTCCTCGTGCTCGCCGGCGCAGGCGGCGAGGCCGAGGCCGGCGGCGGCGAGCAGCAGCACGGCGGCGAGCGCGGCGGCCCGGCGCAGCGGGTGATCGAGACGGGCGGGTGCTGAGGACATGATCGCTCCTTTCCTCACGGTTCGGGTGACGGCGCCCGAGCGAGCATGCAATGACCCGGCCGGCGCCCGGCCGGCCGGGCCGAGGAGCGGAGGGGCTAGGCCGGCTCGGGAGCGCCGGCCGCCGGGGCGTCGGGGGG
>DATABP010000103.1:0-11059 GCA_036259515.1 Thermoanaerobaculia bacterium
CTACGGCCGCCGTTCCGGCGTGGCGACCTCCTTGCCGTCGTGGAGGCTGCGGGGGCCGCCGAGGATCTCGACGGTGCTCGCCTGCGGGCCCTCGTGGCCCTGCTCCTCGTGGAAGCGGACGCGCATGCCGACCGACAGCTCGCCGAAGCCCGGCGGCAGCACGGCGTTCTCGTGGAAGTAGATCTCGCGGCCGTCGTCGGCGGCGATGAAGCCGTAGCCCTGGTCGGGGAAGAGGCCGACCACCGGGCCCTCCGGCGGGTGGACGCCGGTCTTGACCTCGCCGCGCTGGACGCGCGCGTACTCCTCGACCCGGCGCTCGGCGGCGTTGAAGGAGGCCTCGATGGCGTCGCGCAGCTCCTCGGCCTTCTGCTGGTTGATCACCAGCTCGGCGCCGGGGACCGAGATGTCGAGACGCACCCAGTAGGGGCCGCCGGTCTCGTGGCGCTCCCCGGGGCCCTCCACCATCACGTCGCAACGGATGATGTGGTCGTAGTAGCGCTCCAGCTTGGCGGCCTTGCGGCGGATGAGGTCCTCGAGGGCGGACGGCAGGTCGACGCGGCGGGTGGAGATGGAGAGCGGGATGTCCATGCCGCGCGGCGAGTGCAAATCCCCTACCGGCCCCGGGGCGGGAGACGCCGCGGTGGCCCCCGGAAAGACCCGGCCCGCGAGTTGCAGTACGCTGCCGCCGGAGGACACGTGAGCATCCGCACCGCGCCGATCAAGCTGCTCGCCGTCGAGGACGACCCGTCGCTCGCCTTCGTGCTCGAGGAGGCCCTCGCCCACACCCGCGAGGCGGAGATCGACGCGACGATGGCGTCGAGCCTCAAGGAGGCGCTCCGCCGCCTCGACCACGACTTCCAGCTCGTCCTCCTCGACCTGTCGCTGCCCGACAGCGACGGCCTCGACACCCTGGCGCGGGTGCGCGAGCGCCGTCCGGAGGTGCCGGTCATCGTGCTCACCGGCAACGACGATCCCGACCTCGCCCGCCGCATCGGCGAGCTCGGCGTCGACGACTACCTGCTCAAGGGCGAGGTCGGCTCGCGGCGCCTGATCGAGGCGATCCGCGCCGCCGTCGGCCGCGCCGAGCCCGCCCATCCGGCGCCCAGCGCCGCCGGCTGATCCTCCCGCGTCGATCGTTTTTCGATCGATCCATTTTCGTCCCGCCCCGGTTAGAACGGGCACTCAGTACATAAAGGGATTGACGCGCGTCGCCCTAACCCGCTACCCTCGGAACGCAAAGTCGCCGAGGAGGTCGAGATGCGTCATTCGCGTGCAGTGCTGACGACCTGCGTCGTCGGCGTAGCGATCCTGGCGGCGACCGTGCTCGCGGTCGGCGGGGGCGACGGGAGCAGCGGCGCCGCGGCCGAGCCGGCCGTGGTCGCCGGCTGGGCACCGACCGCCGGCGAGCGACAGGCCGCGATCCGCCGCGTCTATCAGGCCTACGCCGAGCGCAGCGCGGCGGCCGAGGGCGGCCCGGTCGAGGTCGCGATCGACGACTTCCGGACCGTCGACGCCGGAGACTTCGACGAGGTCGCCTTCTTCCCCGACCTGGCGACGCTCACCTCGGACTGGGAGCTCGCGACGGTGATCGACATCCGGGTCGAGCTGGGCGAGCCTGGTCGCGAGATCCGCTTCCGGCCGGAGTGGCGGCTGGTCGAGGACCCGCCGCCGGAGGCCCTCCTCGGACGCCCCGCGCGCGAGATGTTCGAGGGCCGGACCTTCGGCGAGCGCAAGCGGGTGGAGCGGCTGACCAGCTACCGCGTCGAGGTGAGCTACGACGGCCTGGGGCGGACCTATCGCGCCGCCGCGATGTGGCTCCACGAGGCGGACGGCACCCTCGCGTTCGAGATTGCCGACAACGTGATGCCGGAGGTGGGGCTGGCGGTGGACGACGGCCGGGGGCCCGGGAGTCTGCTCGCCGATCAGTTCGTCGCCGAACCGCGCCCGACGCAGACCGAGGTGGCGGGGCAGTGCATGCCCGAGCGGACGGTCCGGCGCTTCGGGCAGCCGGGGTTCGTCGCCGATGCGATGTCGCCGCCCCGCAGCGACCGCCGTCCGGCGTTCGTGGGGGTCTACGCCTGCTCCTGCGCCGCCGACTGCGTGGCACGCTGCGAGGCGACGACCGAGGCGACCTACGACGGCTGCCGCGCCGTGCCGACGAAGCGTGAGGACGGCAGGCGGCAGCGGGCTCTCGCCGTCACCTACAGCGTCGACGACTCGACCCCGCCGGGGCTGCGGGCGACCTGCTCGGCTCACTTGAATTGCGAGCTCCTCGACTGCCCGAACGGCGTCTGCGGCCATCTCATTGTGCGCGTCGAGCCCACGGCCGGAGGGCTGCGTCTCGATATGGCCGGAGGCACGGGCGGCGGGGACGGCTTCGGCCGCACCTATCGCTGTGGGGAGTGCTCTCCTTCTTGATGCTTGTCGAAAGATAGAATCTTGACAGGTTCGGACCGACACTCTAGGGTCGCCTCCTCAACAATCTGAGGAGGTGACCGATGTCTCGACGTTCTCCCGTCGTAGCCGTCGTCGTCGCGCTATTGACTTTCGGCCCCGCCGTCGCGTCATGGGGGCTCGAGGGGTCGCGCGGAGCGAACGCTCCCGGGACTCCGCTCGCACGCGAGGCGCTGATCGACGAGCGACCGCCGCCTCAGGCGACCGCGCCGCTCACCGCCGCTCCCGGCCCGCAAGCCGCCTCGCCGCTCCTCGACATCCCGCTGCGCACCCGGCACCCCAGCCGGATCTTCCTTCCCGGCCTGCCCGACGTGGGCCTGGCGCCGCCGGGCTCCAGCCTCGCCGACGTCGACGAGACGCAACTGGTCCAGCTCGTCTACGACGCATACAGCCGCTACAGCGAGCGTCCCGACGGCGAGCGGGTGGAGCTCGAGCTCGATGGCTTCCGCACCGTCTATCGGCAGCACTTCGACGACGTGGCCCACTACCCGGACCTGATGACGCTGGGAACCGAATGGGAGATCCGCACGACCATCCGCCGCTCCGGCGTCAACGGCGAGGAGACCGTGTGGTACGACGCCGAGTGGGTGCCGATCGAGAGTCGCGAGGTGCGGATGCCGCACCTTCTCGGCCAGAGCGTTCTGGAGATCCTCGCCTTGGGCGTCGAGCACGTCCCCAGCCAGCGCCGGATCGTCGCTATTACCAGCTATCGCGTGCGTGCCTCCTACCTCGGCCGCAGCAAGGAGTACCGCGCCAGCGTCCGCTGGCACATCGACGAGAAACAGGATCTGCAGCTCACCGTCGTCGACAACGTGGTGCCCGAGGTCGGGCTGGCCGTCGCCGAGACGACGCACCCCACCGCCGGCGCCGAGCCTCCCGGGCCCGCCCTCCCTTTTGATCGCGTGGCCGCGGCCTCGACCGCCGCGACCTGCCTCGACCAGACCTGGCCCACCCACTACTCGACCCAGAAGGCCGACCACAACCCCTTCGAGCACCTGAGCGGACGGCACGAGGCGGTGTACATCGGCGAGTTCACCTGCTCTTGCGACTCGAGCTGCACCTCGGAGTGCACGGCCGACTTCCTGGCCAGCGCCTGCCAGGACTACGGCACGCTCGCCGGCGGACCCGACCTGGAGCATCGGACCCACCGCGAGGTGCGAACCAACGACGGCATCAGCTTCTCGGGACAGTCGGTGGCACCGCAGTGCGCTTCCGGACTCGGTTGCTTCGTCCAGTCCTGTCACGGCGGGGCCTGTGGCAGCATTTCGGTCCAAGTCAGCATCGGAGTCGCCAGTATCACTTTCTCCACCAGCGCACCGACGATCCTGCGCGCCAGCTTCGACGCCAACGCGACCTGCGGCCTCTGCACCGAAACCACCAGCGCGCCGCCGCCGATGGACGAGCCGGTCGAGCAAGGCGGCACCGAATCGCCGCCCGGCGACGGCACGGAATGCACCTGGAACTGCCAGGGCGAGAGCCCGATCGTGGTCGATCTCGACCGCCGCGGGTTCCGGTTCAGCGACCTCGCTGGCGGTGTCCGATTCGACCTCGACGGCGACGGCGAGGCGGAGTCGATCTCGTGGCTGGCGGCCGATTCGGGCGACGGCTGGCTCGCTCTCGACCGCGACGGCAACGGCACCATCGACGACGGCGCCGAGCTGTTCGGCAACTGGACGCCGCAGCCGCCGTCGCCCGAGCCGCACGGCTTCCTCGCGCTGGCCGTCTACGACCGCCCGAGCGCCGGCGGCGACGGCGACGGCGCCATCACCGCCGCCGATGCCGTGTTCGCCAGCCTCCGTCTGTGGATCGACGGCGATCGCGACGGGTCCTCCCAGGAGCACGAGTTGACGCCGCTCGCAGCAACGGGCGTCCGGGCGATCGAGCTCGCCTTCGTCGAGTCCGAGCGCCGGGACCTCCACGGCAACCGGCTGCGCTACGCCAGCCGGGTGCGGCTCGACGGCGGCACCACGCGGTGCGCCGACGTCTTCCTCCTCGCCGAGTAGCGCCGCCGAGGCGCTCCGCTCCGCCCGCCGCGACCGTCGTGCGGCCCAGCCGATAGAGTGAGGGCGCGATGACCTCGCGCCCGCCTCGCTCCCGCGCGCTGCTCGCCTGGGACGTGCTGATGGTCGCGCTGGCGATCGTCAACGTCCTCCTCATCGTCTTCGACCTCACCTACTTCCGGCTGCGGCCGTTCTATGTCGAGCGGCTGCCGGCGGTGGCCGAGCTGTACGACCCGGTCAAGGGGGTGGTGACGACGGCGGAGAGGCCCGGGGGCGAGCCGCTCCGCCGCCGCGGGCCGGACGGCGAGCCGGTCGACCTCTTCTGGCTCGTCGACCTGCCCTTCCTCCTCTTCTTCGCCGGCGAGCTGGCGGCGCGCTGGATCGCCGCCGTCCGCCGCCGCACCTTCGCGCAGTGGTGGATCTACCCGCTGGTCCACTGGTACGACGTCCTCGGCGTGGTGCCGGCGCAGCAGTTCCGCGTCTTCCGGCTCTTCCGGCTGGTCTCGATCTACGTGCGGCTGCGGCGCAGCGGCGTCGTCTCGGTGGGCGACGACGTGGTGTCCCGCGGCGTCGCCTGGCTGACCGACGCGGTGAGCGAGGAGGTCACGGACCGGGTGGCCCTCCGCGTCCTCGACCTTGCGCAGCGCGAGGTGCGCGCCGGAGCGCTGTCGCAGGTGACCCGCAACGCGCTCCTGCCGCGCCGCGACGAGGTGCGCGAGCACGTGGTGGCGCGGCTGGCGTCGCTCCTCGCCGACCCCGACCTCCACGAGCGGCTGGGCGCCTTCCTCCGCGTCGCCCTCGACCGCGCCGCCTCCTCCTCGCCGACGCTCGCCCGCGTGCCGCTGCCGCGGGCGGTGGTGGCGCCGCTGGTGCGCACGGTCGGCGAGGCGCTCTACGACGCGGTGGTCGAGACGCTCGCCGCCTCGCTCTCCGAGGAGGAGGGCCGGGCGGCGCTCGGCGCGGTCGTCGACGCGGTGATGGACGCCTTCGCCGAGACGGTCGGCCACGGCGAGATCGAGCGGCTGATCGAGGCGACGGTGCTCGATCTCCTCGAGGAGATGAAGGCGACGGTGGCGGTGCGCCGCTGGGCGGCGGAGCCGGCGGCCGGCGCCCCGTCCGACCCGCCCCCGGCCGCCCTCCCCTGAGCCGACCGGCTGGCACGAGATTGGCTGGAGGGGGCGGCGGCCAAGCGGAGGAGCCACGATGCGGATCGGGATCGACCTGGGCGGGACGAAGATCGAAGGGGTGGCGCTCGACGACGGCGGGCGCGAGGTCCACCGCCTGCGCATCGACACTCCGGCCGGAAACTACCGGGCGACGGTCGACGCCGTCTGCGCGCTGGTCCACGAGATCGAGCAGGAGACCGGCGCCCGCGGCAGCGTCGGCGTCGGCATGCCGGGCTCGATCTCGCCCGCCACCGGGCTGATCAAGAACGCCAACTCGACCTGGCTGATCGGCCACCCCTTCCACCGCGACCTCGAGGAGTGCCTGGGGCGCCCGGTGCGCATCGCCAACGACGCCGACTGCTTCGCCGTCTCCGAGGCGCACGACGGCGCGGCGGCGGGGCGCCGGCTGGTCTTCGGGGTGATCCTCGGCACCGGCGTCGGCGGCGGCATCGCCTACCGCGGCGAGGCGGTGCTCGGGGCCAACGCCATCGCCGGCGAGTGGGGCCACAACCCGCTGCCCTGGCCGCGCGACGACGAGCGCCCGGGACGCGAGTGCTACTGCGGCCGGTCGGGCTGCATGGAGACCTGGCTGTCGGCGATCGGGCTCGAGTGCGACCACGAGCAGGCGACCGGCGAGTGCGTCGAGCCGCCGGAGATCGAGCGCCGCGCCGAGGCCGGCGACGCCGCCTGCCTCGCCACCCTCGACCGTTTCGCCGAGCGCCTCGCCCGCGGGCTGGCGACGGTGATCAACCTGCTCGATCCGGACGTCGTCGTGCTCGGCGGCGGGCTGTCGAACATAGGCCATCTCTACGAGGCGGTGCCGCGGCACTGGGCGCGCTGGGTGTTCTCCGACCGCGTCGACACCGAGCTCCTGCCGCCGCTCCACGGTCCGTCGAGCGGGGCGCGCGGGGCCGCCTGGCTGTGGCAGCCCGGCGAGGCCGCCGCGGGCGCCGGGACGACCGGCGAGGCCCCCGCCGTCCCGGCCGGCGCCGGCGCCGGCGTGCGCACCGGCGCCTGATCGGCCGACGGAGATTAGGTGCCGAAGGCGTAGGGGACCGCCAGCTCCATCATCGTGCGCAGCCCCGGCCGCGCCTCGACCACCCGCGGCACCGCGTTGACCAGCGTGGCGACGGTGGCGGTGTCGCCGAAGATGCCGCCCTCGACCACCGAGACGAGCGGCGGCTCGCCGGCGATCTCCACCCGGTCCTCCGGCCCCTCGGCGCCGACGTACATCGCCAGCTCGAGCCGCAGCCGCTCGCGGCCGCCGCTCTCGAGCGTCAGCACCTGGTGCTGGCCGGCCACCCGCCCCGGCTCGACGACCAGGCCCGGCGTGTCGACGCGGCGGCGGGCGACCACGGGATCGAGCGTCACCTCCAGCCGGTCGACCGGCCAGCCGAGGGTGCCGGCGACCGCGCGCGCCGACTCGTCGAGGCCGATGTGCCCGAAGCCGCCGGCGGCGCTGCGCTCGGCGAACTCCTCGACCGAGATCCCGGCGCCGATCTTCCGCCGCAGCGGCAGCCGGCGGTGGGCGGCGTCGACCACCCGCCGCACGCGGATCGCCTCGACCGCCACGCAGACGGAGGACAGGGTCAGCGGCAGGACGTCCATCGCGAAGCCGGGGTTGACGCCGGTGCCGACCACCGCCACCCCCCGCTCGCGGGCCAGGGCGTCGATCCGCTCGCAGAAGTCGGCGTCGCGCGGCAGCGGGTAGAAGAGCTCCTCGGTCGACGAGACGACGTGGGCGCCGGCGGCGACGCAGGTGGCGATCTGCCGCTCCACCCGGTCGAGGAACGACTGCGTGGTGTGGACGACGACGTCCGGCCGCCACTCGGCGAGCGCCGCCTCCGCGTCGTCGCGCACCGGCCCGAGCGCCCGCCCGGCGCCGCAGACCTCGCCGAGATCGCGCCCGACGCGCCCGGGGTCGAGGTCGAGCCCGCCGACCACCTCGATCCCCGGCTTCCCCGCCAGCACCCGCACGCAGTGCTGCCCGATCGGCCCCAGCCCGAGCTGCGCAACGCGATAGGTCCGCATCCTCGCCCTCCTCTCTCTCGCGGCGCGCGGCGGCGCCGCCCCCGGCCGTTGCAGGAACTCTTCCACGTCGGCAGCCGCTGGACGGGGGCCCGGATGGTACGATCGCTGCAGTCGGCGCGGGCATGGCCGCGTTCCGCCGCTCTTCGAACCCGGGAGGCGTCCCGTTGACCGTCCTCGCCCGCTCCGCCGCCGTCGTCCTCCTCTCGCCGCTGCTGTCCGCCTGCGCCGCCTGCTCGTCGGCGCCGCCGCCGGCCGTCCAGCCCGCCTCCAACGCCGCCTCCGCCCCCACCGCTCCCACCGCTCCCGCCGCGCCGCTCGACGGCGAGTACCGCACCGTGGAGGTGGCCACCGTCGGCTGGGACGAGACGACCACCTCGCCGGTGGTGCTCCTGCGCCAGCTCGACACCGGCCAGCTGGTGCCGATCTGGGTCGGCGTCGCCGAGGCGCAGGCGATCGCCGCGGCGCTCCACGAGGTGCGCTACCCGCGGCCGATGACCCACGACCTGACGATCGACCTGATCGGCCGCCTCGACGGGCACCTCGACGAGCTGCTCATCCACGACGTCGTCGACGGCACCTACTACGGCCTCCTGCGCATCTCGGTCGCGGCCGGCGGCGATCCGCTCCTCGTCGACAGCCGGCCGAGCGACGGGCTGGCGCTGGCGCTCCGCGCCGGCGCCGCCATCCGGGTGGCGCAGAAGATCCTCGACGAGACACCCGACGTCGACTTCCTCGCCCCCGACGAGCCCGAGCAGGTGGTGCGCGCGCTGGGGCTGACCGTCGTCGCCCGCACGCCGGAGCTCGACGGCGAGCTCGGCCTCCCCGCCGACCGCCGCGGCCTGGTCGTCCTCCGCGCCATCGGCGCCGCCGCCGATCGTGGCCTGCGCCGCGGCGACCTCCTGCTCGAGGTGGCCGGCGTCCAGATGCGCCGCCCGATCGACCTCCTCGACGCGCTCGCCGACGTCCCCTACGGCGACCCGGTGACGGTGCGCTACTGGCGCGACGGCGGGGAGGCGGCGGTCGAGCTCGCGCCGCTGCCGCCGGGCGAGGAGGCCGAGCCGGTCGAGGCGAGCGGCAAGGTCGCCTGAGGGCGCCGCCCCTCCCCCGCGGAGGTCAGTCGAGCCGTACCCCCAGCCGCTCGAGCTCCCTCTCCACCTGCCCGCCCCAGTCGGCGTTGGCGGACGGGTTCGCCGGGCTGGGATGGAGGACGCGGCCGACCATCGGGGCGGCCCCCGGCTCGCCGCCGCGGGCGGCGGCCACCGCGCGCACCCGCTCCTCGGCGAAGCGGCCGATGCCGATCACCCAGCGCGGGCAGAGGTGGTCGACGGTCGCCGCCAGCGCGCGGTCGCAGGCGGCGAAGAGCGGCGCCTGCTCCGCCTTCGGCAGCTTGTCCGGGGTGCGGTTGCGGCCGCCCTCCTCCATGAAGACGAGCGGGCAGTAGTTGTGGACGAAGAAGCGGGCGAAGAAGCGCTCCGGCGTGCCCCAGCGGTCGGCGACCCAGCCCCACAGGCGGCGGCCGGAGCCCTCGCTGCGGCGGCAGGCGAAGCCCTCGATCGGGCGCTTCGGGTGCTCGACGGGCGGGCGGCCGACCGGCGCCTCGATGCCCAGCCAGTCGCGCACCATCGCCACCTCGCCGAAGGGGACGCCGGTCTGCGCCATCCCCCACGGGCCGGGGTTCATGCCGACGAGGAGCACCTCCTTGGGCGAGGCGCCGTAGCGCTCGAGCCAGAGGCGGTGCGGCGCCGCGGCGTAGGCGAGCGGGTCGTAGACGTGGGTCACCGGCGGCGCGAAGCCGAGGCGGTCGACCGCGGCGGCGAGCTCGGCGGCGATCTCGACCAGCCGGCTCACCGCGCCGCCCGCCCGGCGGCGCCGGCGGGCGCCCGATACGAGCCGGAGGCGGCGGCACGGAGCGGCCGCTGGCCGAAGGCGGTGGCCACCAGCGAGCCCAGGGCGTAGACGGCGAAGGCCCAGATCGCCCCGAAGACGGCGCCGAGCGCGAGCCCCGCCCAGGTCGCCCCGCCGTCCGGCAGCGGCGCCCCGCCGCGGCCGACCGCCAGCGCCAGCCGCGGCAGGTCGTCGGCGACCAGCGCCCGGTGCTCGGCGCCGCGCCAGGGCGCCATCTCGGTGACCACCAGCGCGCCGATCTCGTAGGCGTCGCCGCCCAGCGAGAGGAACGGCGCGAGCGCGAACGGCGCCGCGGCGGCGAACAGGAAGGCGGCGCGGCGGCGGCCGGCGAGACGCAGCAGCCAGACGCCCGGGAAGAGGGTGAGGACGAAGGGCGCGAGGTCGGTCGCCAGGTACACCCAGTCGCTGCCGCCGGTGTCGAACCCGGAGAGGCGGCCGGCGTACTGGCCGCCGGCGGCGACGAAGGGGAACACCCGGGCCAGGAGCGCCCCGCCGTAGAGCGGGTCGATCTCCAGCCGGTGGACCTCGCCGCCGGCGAGGAGGCATCCGGCGGCGTGGAGCAGCTCGTGGACCGGCACGTAGAGCCACCAGCCGAGCGCCAGCCCGGCGATCACCCACAGGAGGTCGACCGGCCGGCCGAGCGCCCGCGCCTCGCCGCGCAGGAGGTCCAGGAACGGGCGCGTGAAGAAGGGCGCCGGATCGAGCTTCTCCATGGCCGCGCGGAGGATACCGCAGCCCTCGCAGCCCGGCGGCACGTCGCGTGCACGTTCCGCCGCGCCAGAACCGGGTCGCCGCCCGGCGGCCCGCAAACCGTAGCCGCCCTCGGGGTGGAAGAGGAGATGCGACGATGGCAAACCACGGACACACCTTCCGCAACTCGGTCCTGATCGCCTTGATCGCCGCCGTGGCCCTCGTCGGTGCCGTGCCGGTGCAAGCCCTGCCGACGCCGTCGAAGACCGCCGCCGACCAGAGCGTGGCGGAGCTGGAGGCCGACCTCGCGACGGTGCGAGGGGCGCTGGAGAACGAGGCGGTCGCCGAGGCGCTCGCCGCCCAGGGCTTCAGCACCGAGGAGGTCAACCTGCGGCTGGCGCAGCTCTCGCCGGACGAGGTCTCCTCGCTCGCCGACCAGGTCGACCAGGTGCAGGCGGCCGGCGTCTACGTGCCGACCTGGGCGTGGATCATCATCGCCGTCGCGCTCGTGGCGCTGATCATCGCCGTCGCGTGAGGCGTTCGCTCGCGCTCGTGTTGTTGCTGGCGGCCGCGGCCGGATGCGTGCGGGTGACCACCGCACCCCGGTCGCGGCCGGCCGGCCCCGCGGCCTACGTCGTCCCCGGCGTGCCGGTGCTCACCTTCGGGCTCGAGCGCTGCGGCGCCGGCAGCCTCGCCGCGGTGCTCGCCGCGCACGGCGAGACGCCGACGATCGAGGAGCTCGACGCCGTCCTCCCCAAGGCCGCCAACGGCGGGGTGCCCACCGTCGACCTCCTGCTCGAGGCGCGCCGCCGC
>DATABP010000104.1:0-1888 GCA_036259515.1 Thermoanaerobaculia bacterium
GCCGGGGCGCCCGAGACGGCCGCCGACGACCCGCCACCGGGAGGACGGCGCGAGGCCGGCGAGCGCGAGGGGGAGCGCGGAGGCGACGAGGAGCCCGCGCCGCAGCCGGCGCCGCCGTCGTCGGCGCTCTCCCGCCTGCGCCAGAGCCTCGGCCTCATCCTCTACGACCAGAGCCGCTTCGAGGAGCTGATGGTGATCGGCCAGGAGGGCCGCGTCCTCGCCTCCACCCACGAGGCCCACGAGGGCCGGAGCGCCGCCGACCTCGCCTACTTCCGCTCCGGCCTGGGCGCCACCCATCTCGAGCCGGTCTTCGCGTCGCCGATCACCGGCGAGCTGACCACCATCGTCGCCACCCCGATCCGCGATCCCGAGCGCGGCGTCCTCGGCGTGCTCGCCGCCCGCCTCAACCTCGACCGCTTCTTCCGGCTGGTCAACGACCTGACCGGCCTGGGCGAGACCGGCGAGACGGTGGTCGTCAAGCAGATCGAGCAGGAGGTGGTGTTCATGGCGCCCACCCGCCACGACGCCGAGGCGGCGCTCGCCCGGCGGGTGGAGGTGGGCTCGGCGCAGGGCTCCGCCCTCCAGGAGGCGGCGCGCGGCCAGGCCGGCGCCGGCGAGTACGTCGACTACCGCAGCCAGCGGGTGCTCGCCGCCTGGGAGCCGGTGCCGTCGCTCGACTGGGGGCTGGTGGTCAAGCAGGACCGCCGCGAGGCGCTCGGGCCGGTGCGCGACGCCGCGGCGCGCATGCTGGTGCTGCTCCTCGTCGTGGTGCTCGCCGGCGTCGTCGCGGCGGTGGCGATCTCGCGCGCCCTGGTGCGGCCGCTCAAGGCGCTGCGGGAGGCGACCGACCGGATCAGCCGCGGCGACGTCGACGTCCAGCTCGACATCCGGAGCGACGACGAGATCGGCGAGCTGGCCGACAGCTTCGAGCGCATGGTGGCGGCGATCAAGTTCTTCCGCGCCCACTCCCGGCGGCCGGAAGAGGACGACGAGCCGGAAGCGGACGAGACGCTGGTCTAGGCGAGAGGCGCGCGGGGCGAGCGAAACGGTGGCCACCCTCTTCGACGACGTGATGGCGATCGCCCAGGACTACATGGGCCCGGCGGCGGAGGAGTACATCCGCCGGCGCATCCGCATCGTCCAGCGCGGCGAGCCCGAGGAGACGCTGGGCCCGGACCGCCTCGACCGCCTCGCCGCCGGCATCGAGATGACCGCCAAGGTCTACATGTCGCAGACCCGCGCCGACGCCTTCCGGGACGAGATCCTGGCGCTCAAGGGGAAGCACGGGGGGTGAGGGCCGCGCGAGCGGCGGCGGTGTAGGCTGGCGCCATGAGCCGCGAGTCGAGGGCCGATCCGGCGCCGCCGCCGCTCGCCGAGCCCGCCCGGGCACCCGCCGCCGACCCCGGCGAGCTGATGCGCACCTGCCCGGTCTGCGGCAGGCCGCTCGCCGAGCGCAAGTGCAAGCTCTACTGCCCGGACCCGGTGTGCGGGTACTACCTGTCCTGCGCCGATTTCTACTAGGGCCGGCTTCGACTAGGACCGGCGGCCGGGGAGGTGCGGGGCGTCGCGGGGCGGCGGCGCGAGCAGCCCGGCGAGCTCGCCGCGGGCGTCGGAGAGCGAGCCGAAGCGGTGGTGGGGGTTGGCGCTGCACTGCCAGCGGGCGCGGTCGGCGATCGTCGGACCGCGCAGCCGCATCATCGGCCGCCCGCATTCGGGGCAGCAGTTGACGCGCAGGTCGTCGGGCATCGAAGCAATCCTCGGAGTCGTGATCCACCCACCCGCTTCACGCCCGGGGATCGCTAGCAAGATATGCGCCCTCTTCTATTCGTCCGGCGCCTCGACGGCGACCCGCTCGGCCGGCGCGAGCGCCGCGCGGGCCTCGGCGAGC
>DATABP010000105.1:0-4445 GCA_036259515.1 Thermoanaerobaculia bacterium
CGCCACCCCCGGCACGCCGAAGAGCGCCGCCTCGAGGAAGACGATGCCGAAGCCCTCGACGTCGCCGCTCTCGGCGAGGGCCGGCAGCACGAGGACCGCCGCCCGCCCGAGCGCCGCGACCAGCGCCGCCTGCGGCACGCGGCCGAGGAGGCGCACGCGATCGGCGAGCGGGCCGGCGGAGAGCTCGCGGCGCAGGCGGTCGAGCTCGCCGGTCGCGTGGGCCAGCGAGTCGGTGGGCTCGCCGCCGACCACCCACAGCTCGGCGTCGGGCACCCGGGCGAGCACCCGCGGGAGCGCGTGGCGGACGAACGGGGCGAGCCCCTTGCGCGGCACCACCCGGCCGACGAAGAGGATCACCGGGCCGGCCGCCGCGGGCAGCGACGTCGGGTCGGCCGGGGCGCCGGCGAGCGCCGGGTCGACCCCGGGCGGCACCACCGCCAGCCGCTCCGCCGCGACGCCGACCTCGCGCGCGAGCCCGGCGACGTGCCCGCTGATCGCCAGCACCCGGTCCTGGCGCGGCAGCGTGAGGCGCAGCCAGGCGCGGTAGAGGGCGCCGCCGTAGACGAGGTCCGAGCCGAGCACCATCGCCACCTGCCGCCGCCGCGCCAGCCGGGAGACCGCCAGCGCGATCCCCGCGAACGGCGCGCCGAGGACGAGCACGGCGTCCGGCCGCCCGCGGAGCCCCCGGAGGAGGAGCGCCGGCGGCATCCAGAGGAGGAACCCGAGGAACCCCGGCAGCGGCGCGCGGCGGACGCGCGCCCGGCCCGGGTGCGCCGGTCCGGCGCCGGTGAGCACGGTCACCTCGTGCTCCTCGGCCAGCGCGGCGGCGAGGCTGGCGGCGAGGTTCTCCGCCCCGCCCAGCCGCGGCGGGAAGTTCCAGGCGACGAAGAGGACCCTCACCGCTCGCCGGCCGTGCCGCCGCCGGCCCGCGACACCAGGCGCGGCGGCTCGGGGTCGAGCGGCTCGCCCTCGAACGGCCCGTCCCGAGGCTCCTCGCGCCCCGCCGCCGCCGCCCCGCCCTGCCGCTTGAGGAGCAGCAGGATGCGCTCCTGGTTGAGCCGGATGCGGAGCAGCATGTCGGCGACCAGCGCCGAGACCAGCACCAGCACGCCGAGCGCGATCAGCAGCCCGCCGGTGAAGCCGACCGCCTTGTAGGGGGTGAAGGCGCCGCTCCGCCAGTAGTGCGCGGCGAGGAAGCCGAGGAGCGTCATTCCCGGCAGGAGGAACACCGCGGCGATGGCGCCGATCACCTGGAGCGGCCGGAAGTCGAGCACCGAGCGCAGGATGATCCGCGAGGTCAGCCAGGCGTAGCGCGGCAGGTTGCGCGCCACCCGCGACTCGCCGACCGCGCGCTCGCCGCGGATCGCCAGCGGCACCTCGACGATCGGGATGCGCTTGGCGGTCAGGTCGAGGAAGGTCTCCTGGGTGTAGGTGAAGTGCCCGAAGAGGTTGAGCTGCAGCGCCGCCTCGCGGGAGTAGGCGCGGTAGCCGCAGGAGACGTCGTGGTAGCGGCGGCCGATCAGCAGGCTGACCAGCCACGCCATGCCGTGGTTGCCCCAGCGCTTGGCGCGCGGCATGGCCGGGACGAGCGAGCGGTCGGCGAAGCGGGAGGCGGTGACCATGCCGGCGCGGCCGTCGAGGATCGGCGCCACCAGCCGCGGCAGGTGGCGGGGATCGAACTGGCCGTCGGCGTCGAGGGTGGCGATGACGTCGGCGCCGCGGCGGAGCGCCGCGTCGAGCCCGGTGTGGAAGGCGGCGCCGACGCCGAGGTTGACGCGGTGCGACACCACGGTGGCGCCGGCGGCCCGGGCGAGCTCGGCGGTGCGGTCGCGCGAGCCGTCGTCGACCACCACCACCTCGACGCGGTCGATCCCCTCGATCCGCCGCGGCACGGCGGCGATCACCTCGCCGATCGTCGCCTCCTCGTCGAGGGCCGGGATGAGGACGACGAGCCTCACCGCGCCCGCTCCAGCGGCTCGAGCGCGCCGGCCGCCGCGCCGGCCGCCGCCGTGCCGAACGGCGCCAGGAGCGCCCGCCACAGCGCCCGGTTGTCGAACACCCGGGCGGCGCGGTGCGCGACGTTGCGCCGCCACTCCTCGAGCGGCGCGCGGTCGGCGGCGAGGCGGCGCAGGAGGTCGGCCAGCGCCGCCGGCTCGTGGCGCGGGAAGGTGGCGCCGAAGGGGCCGGCGGCGAGGAGGTCGGGGAGCCCGCCGGCGTCGCTCGCCACCACCGGCGTGCCCACCGCCAGCGCCTCGACGAGCACCAGCGGCGGGTGCGGGAACGACTCGTTGCGCATCGGCAGCACCAGGAGGTCGAGACCGGCGAGGAAGGCGGCGACGTCGACCTCGCCGGCCAGCGAGACGGCGTCCGGCACCGGCGGCCGGGCGAGGCGGTCGAGCACCGCCGGCGCCTCGGCGCCGCGGCCGCTCCAGGCCACCCGCAGCTCGATCGGGACGCCCTCGTCGAGCAGCCGGTAGACCGCCTCGACGAGGTCCGGCACCCCCTTGACCGGCGAGAAGTGGCCGAGGTAGCCGACGATCAGCCGCCGGCCGTCGCCCGCCGGCCGCTCCGTCCCGGCAGCCGCCGGCGCGGCGAGGCCGGAGCCGAAGGCGATCGTCCGCGTCCGCTCCGCCGGGAAGCCGAGCCGCGCGAGCTGCTCGGCCTGGAAGCGCGTGCTGACCAGGTAGCGGGCGGCGCGATGGCCGAGCAGGCGGCCCGCCCACCGCGCCGTCGCCGCCGACTTGGCGAGCCGGTGGGCGAGCCACTGCCGGCTGAGCCGCCGCCGCTCCGACTCCAGGCACGGCGACACCAGGCACACCGCGGCGCGCTCGAGCCGCGGCACCCAGGGGCTGGTCAGCAGGTGGAAGGCGGGGTTGTTCTCGAGCAGCACGAGGGCGTCGGTCCGCTTCGCCTCGCGGCGCAGCAGGCGCAGGTAGCGGACGAGGGTGCCGAGCCGGGTGCGGGCGGCGAAGGGCACCACGCTCCCGGCCGGCAGGCCGAGGCCGGCGAGCGGCCGCGGCAGGAGCAGCCGCAGCTCGACCTCCGGCGGCGCCGCGGCGACCAGCGCGCGGATCAGCGCCGCGCCCCCCTCGAGCTCGAGCGGACGCCAGAAGAACAGCGTCACCAGCACCCGCGGCCTGGTCGAGCCTTTCATCGCAAAGAGTTTATGCTAGGGCTCCCCAGGTGGATCGGCTGCCGCGGCCGTCCCCGACTCGAGAGGCGATGACGGCGAGACGGCTCGAGGCAGACGGCTTCCCGGACGTCCTCCCCGGCGCGGTGGGCCCTCGCCCCGCCCCGCCGGAGGAACGGACGGCGCTCCGCCTGCGCCTCGCCGCGCTGGCCGGCTTCGTCGTCGTCCACCTCGCCGTCTCGCTCCTCGCCGTCGTCCCCGGGTACCTCTCGGTCGACGAGGGGACCTACCACCTGATGGTCAAGAACCTCGCGGACGGCCGGCCCTTCGAGATCTGGAACGGCTACGACGAGCTGCCGTCGCCGGAGCTCCAGGTGGGGCCGATCTGGGAGCGCGGCGGGCGGCTGGTGGCGGCGCCGCCCGAGGGGTTCACCGTCGTCGCGCTGCCCTTCTACGCGCTCCTCGGCTACCGCGGGCTCTTCCTGCTCAACGCGCTCGCCTTCCTCGCCACGCTGGCGCTCGTCGGGCGGCTGGCGCTGCGGCTCTTCGGCGACCGCGTGCTGGCGCTCGACGCCACGCTCGTCCTCGCGCTCGCCACCTACCTCTGGGACTACGCGCAGGCCGCCTGGCCGCACGCCACGGCGACGCTCCTGGTCGCCGCGGCGATGACCGCGGCGGTGCACGCGCTGACCGCCGCGGGCGGCCGCTTCCGGCTCGGCTGGGCGCTCGCCGCCGGTCTCGCCGCCGGCCTCGGGCCGAGCGTGCGCCTCGACGCCGGCTTCGCGCTCCCCGCGGTGCTGCTGCCGTTCCTCTTCGCGCGGCCGGCGCGGCTCCGCGAGGCGGCGGCGGCGCTCGCCGGGACGGTGCCGGGGCTGGTCGCGCTGGCGGCGGTCAACCACCACAAGTTCGGCACCTGGAGCCCGTTCTCCTACGGCAAGACCGACGACAGCGTCAGCTCGGGGATGGCGCCCTACCTGCCGCTCGCGGCGCTCGCCGCGGCGGCGGTGGCGGCGGCGTGGATCGCCTCGCGCGAGCGGCCGGCGGCGGCGCTCCGGCGACGGCCGGGGAGGGTGGCGGCGGCGGTGGCGCTGGCCGCCGCGGCGGCGCTCCTGGTGCCGGCGGCGCGCGAGCTGGCGGCGCGGCTCCTCGCCGGGCTGTGGCAGCTCGTCGTCGACCTCCGGGTGCGCGACCCGTCGATCGTCGAGCCGGCGCTCGGGCGCACCCCGGACGGCGGCCTGGTCTACGTCGGCGCGCTCAAGAAGTCGCTCCTCCAGAGCTGTCCGTACCTGACCCTCCTCGCCGTGCCGGCGGTGGC
>DATABP010000106.1:0-4771 GCA_036259515.1 Thermoanaerobaculia bacterium
GTCACCGACGCCAACCTCACCTTCGTCCACGTCGACGAGGACAACCGCCCGATCCCGCTCGAGCAGCCGAGCGGCGCTCCGGGCAGCGCGCTCCTGCCGTCGACCGGCACCGCCGACCCGGCGTAGCGGCCGGCTCGCTACGACCCGGTGCGGCGCACCGCCGGCAGCCGCAGCGTCGTCGGCTCCACCGCGGCGCCCTCGGCGCGGGAGTCGTAGCAGCGGCGGCAGCGGGCCTCGTAGCTCTCGCCGTCGCCGACCTGGACGCGCTCGTCGCCGCCGGCGATGCGTTGGCTGTAGTGGGCGACGCCGCCGCAGCGAACGCAGACCGCGTGCATCTTGTCGACGTACTCGGAGATGGCGAGGAGCGCCGGCATCGGGCCGAAGGGCTGGCGCAGGTAGTCGAGGTCGAGGCCGGCGACGATCACCCGGATGCCGCGGTCGGCGAGGTCCTCGATCAGCTCGACGAGGCCGTCGTCGAAGAACTGCGCCTCGTCGACGCCGATCACCTGCACGCCGACCTCGAGCCGGGCGCGCAGCTCGCCGCTGTCGGCGACGGTGACCGCCGAGGCCTCGCGGTTGTCGCGGGTGACCAGGCGCTCCGGGTGGTGCCGCGTGTCGGTGCGCGGCTTGAAGCACTGGATGCGCTGGCGCGCGATCACCGCGCGGCGCAGGCGGCGCACCAGCTCTTCGCTCTTGCCCGAGAACATGCCGCCGGTGATCACCTCGACGTGCCCTCGGGAGCGGTCGTCCAACGTCATCGACTTCCCGTCCTCTCCATGATGTGGGGCGGCATGGTAGCACCTCTGGTACGATGCCGGACCTTCCGATGACCGAGAAGCGGATCTTCACCTACGAGGAGGCGCTCGGCACCTTCCCGCTGGTGCAGCGCCTCACCCGCGAGGCGGTGCAGCAGGTCGAGTCGCTGTTCCGCCAGGTCGGCGCCGGCGGCGACCTGGAGGTCCGGCACGCCGAGCTGGAGGGCGCCACGCAGTCGATCGTCGACGCCTGGGCGAGCCAGGTCGAGGGGCTCGGCTGCGAGGTCAAGGGGCTGTGGCTGGTCGACTTCGACAGCGGCGCCGGCTACTACTGCTGGCGCTACCCGGAGGAGAGCCTGGCCCACTACCACGGCTACGACGAGGGCTTCGCCGGCCGGGTGCCGATCCACTGAGGCCCGACGAGACCGCCGGCGCGCCCCCTCACGCCGCCCGCGCGCCGGCCGCCTCCGCCTCGCGGCGGGCGCGGTCGACGGCGCGGCCGAGGTCGCGATGGATCGCCAGGCCGCGGCGCTCGCGCCAGCCGCCGCGGAGGAGCGCCCGGAGCGGCTGCTCCTGCACGCCGCCCAGGACGACGAAGACGCCGCCGGCGGTCAGCCGGTCGACCGCCGAGCCGAGGTTGACGAGCCCGGTGGCGTCGATCGCCGGCACCTCGGAGAGGTCGAGGAGCACCACGTCGACGCCCGTCGCCACCCGCGCCAGCGCTCCCATCGCCTTGTGGGTGGCGCCGAAGAAGAGCGGGCCGTTGACCTCGTAGACGACGACGTTCCGCGGCAGGCCGCCGACCGGCGGGTGGCCGCCCTCGCCGACCAGGACGACATCCGAGACCTCGGCCATCCGGCGCATGAAGAGGAGCGCCGCGAGCACCACGCCGACCGCCACCGCCACCACCATGTCGAACACCACCGTCAGCCCGCAGCAGACGAGGAGCACCAGGGCGTCGCTGCGCGGCGCCTTCGAGAGCACGCGGGCGAAGTGGCGCGCCTCGGCCATGTTCCAGGCGACGACGAGCAGGAGCGCGGCGAGCGACGCCATCGGCAGGTCGCCCAGGAGCGGCGCCAGCGCCACCATCGCGGCGAGCACGAAGAGGGCGTGGACGACGGCGGCGAGCGGGCTCCGGGCGCCGGCGCGGACGTTGGTGGCGGTGCGGGCGATGGCGCCGGTCGCCGCGAAGCCGCCGAAGAACGGCGCCACCAGGTTGCCCAGCCCCTGGCCCAGGAGCTCGCCGTCGGGGTCGTGCTGGCGGCCGCTCATGCCGTCCGAGATCACCGCCGAGAGCAGCGACTCGATGGCGCCGAGGAAGGCGATCGCCAGCGCCGACGGCAGGAGCGCGCGGAGGAGCTCCATCGACAGGCCGAGCGGCCGGCCGTCCGGGCCGGGGAGCGTCCACGGCAGGCTGAAGACCGGCGGCAACGGCGGCACGCCGCTCCCCGCGCGCTCGCCGAGCCGCCAGGTGAAGCGGTCGCCCAGGGTGGCGGCGTCGGCGCCGGCCCAGACGGCGAGCCCGGCGGCGAGGAACGCGCCGGCGGCGAGCGCGACGAGCGGCGCCGGCACCCGCCGGGTGAGCCGCGGGAAGACGACGAGGAGCGCCAGCGTGAAGAGGCCGACCGCGAGGTCCGGCCAGCTCGTCTCCGGCAGCGCGCCGGCCAGGACGCCGAGCCGGCCGCCGAGGTGGGGCGGCAGCTCGTCGACCGGCAGCCCGAGGAAGTCCTTGACCTGGAGGGTGGCGATGACGATGGCGATGCCGGCGGTGAAGCCGGCGGTCACCGGGTAGGAGACGAACTGGAGCAGGCGCCCGAAGCGGGCGAGCCCCATCGCGACGAGCATCAGGCCGGCCATCACGGTGGCGAGCAGGAGGCCGCCCAAGCCGTAGGTCGCCGAGATCGGCGCCAGCAGCACGACGAAGGCGGCGGTCGGCCCGGTGACCTGCACCGCCGAGCCGCCGGCCAGCGCGGTCAGCGCGCCGGCGACGATCGCCGTGTAGAGGCCGTGCTGCGGCGGCACGCCGCAGGCCACCGCCAGCGCCATCGACAAGGGCAGCGCCACGATGCCGACGACCACCCCGGCGCCGAGATCGGCGCGCAGGTCGCCCCCGCGGTAGCCGCCGGCGAAGGCGGCGCGGAGGGCGGTGAAGGGACGGGGCAGCGGCCGGCGGGTGGTGCGCGGCAGCGGGCGCCGCCGCGGCGGGGGCGGCGAAGGGGACGGCTGGGACATCCTGCTCCTCCCCGGCGGCGAGCGGCCGCGCGGGCAAACCGGGGAACGATACGCCTCGCGCCGGACGGCGGCAAGGGCGCCGCGGCGCGGCATCGCAGACGGCGATTTTGACTCGTCAAAATCCCCTTGCTATGCTGCGGCCCATGCGACCGAACCGTTCGCCCGACCGCGCCCGCCGCCGGCGCCGCGCCGCCGCGGGCTTCGCCTTCTCCGCCGTCGCCCTGGCCGCCGCCCTCGCCGTCGCCGCCGCCTGCGCGCCGGCGGCCGATTCCGCCGACGACGGCCGGCTGACCGTCGTCGCCACCACCAACCTGGTCGCCGACGTGGTCCGCCGCGTCGCCGGCGAGCACGCCGAGGTCACCGCGCTGATGGGCCCGGGCGTCGACCCGCACCTCTACAAGGCGAGCGAAGGCGACGTCCGCCGGCTCTCGGAGGCCGACCTGATCTTCTACAACGGCCTCCACCTCGAGGGGAAGATGGCCGACATCCTGGTCAAGATGGCGCGCGGCCGGCCGGTCGTCGCGCTCGGCGAGGCGATCCCCGAGGGCGAGCTGCGCGAGCCGCCGGAGTTCGCCGGCCAGTACGACCCGCACGTGTGGTTCGACGTCTCGCTGTGGGCGCTGACGCCGGCGGTGGTCGCCGAGGAGCTCGCCGCGGCCGACGCCGAGCACGCCGAGGAGTACCGCGCCAACGCCCGCGTCTACGCCGCCGAGCTGGCGGTGCTCGACGGCTGGGTGCGCGACGAGATCGCCACCCTGGCCGAGGAGCGCCGGGTGCTGATCACCGCCCACGACGCCTTCGGCTACTTCGGCCGCCGCTACGACGTGCGGGTGATCGGCATCCAGGGGATCTCGACCCTCGCCGAGGCCGGGCTCCAGGACGTGGAGCGGGTGGTCGACCTGGTGGTCGAGAGCGGCGTGCCGGCGATCTTCGTCGAATCGTCGGTGCCGCGGCGCACGGTCGAGGCGGTGCAGGCGGCGGTGCGGGCGCGCGGCCGCGAGCTGGCGATCGGCGGCGAGCTCTTCTCCGACTCGCTGGGCGCCGAGGGCACGCCCGAGGGCACCTATCCCGGCATGGTGCGGCACAACGTGGAGACGATGGTGGGGGCGCTGCGGTGAGCGTCGCCGCGCCGGCCGCCGCCCCCGCCCGCGCCGCCGCCCCGGCGCCGGTGCCCGGCAACCCGCCGGCGATCGAGGTCCACGACCTCACCGTCGCCTACCGCACCCAGCCGGTGCTGTGGGACGTCGACCTCGAGCTGCCGGAGGGACGCCTGATCGCGATCGTCGGCCCCAACGGCGCCGGCAAGTCGACGCTGCTCAAGGCGATCCTCGGCCTGGTGCGGCCGCTGACCGGGCGCATCGAGGTGTTCGGCGCGCCGTACGCGAAGCGGCGGTCGTGGGTGGGCTACGTGCCGCAGCGCGAGAGCGTCGACTGGGACTTCCCCACCTCCGCCCTCGACGTGGTGACGATGGGGCTCTACGGGCAGATCGGCTGGCTGCGCCGGCCGCGCCGCGAGCACCGCGAGCAGGCGATGGGCTGCCTCGAGAAGGTGGGCATCCCGCACCTCGCGCACCGCCAGATCAGCCAGCTCTCGGGCGGCCAGCAGCAGCGGGTGTTCCTCGCCCGCGCGCTGGCCCAGGACGCGCGGCTGTACCTGATGGACGAGCCGTTCCAGGGGGTGGACGCGGTGACCGAGAAGGCCATCGTCGCCATCCTGCGCGAACTCCGGTCCCGCGGCCGGACGGTGCTGGTCGTCCACCACGACCTGCAAACGGTGCCGGAGT
>DATABP010000107.1:0-2308 GCA_036259515.1 Thermoanaerobaculia bacterium
CGGCCGACGTCCGCCCGGGGGGGGCCGCGGCGGGGGAGTGCCAGTCGCGCAGCACGCGGCGACCCTATCTCGCCGCGGCCGCCGGCTGCGGTCCTAGTCCTCGACGAAGACGAACCCGGACCTGCCGCCGTCCGGACACCGGATGCAGCCGTCGGGGACGATCTGGTTGAGGACCTTCACCCACTCGCCGCTGCACAGGACGCGGTCCGCCGCGTCTCTGTACTCGTAGAGGGATCGACCGCTGCTCGGACCCGGGCAGGTGGCGCTGGAGGGGCAGTCGACGCAGATCAACGCGTTCTGGCGATAGACGCCGCACCGCGGGCCGGCCGCGGTCAGCACCCGGTAGCCGCAGAACCGGCTCTCCGCCGCCGCCGCGACGGCCTCGGCGGCGTCGGTGACCTGGATCGGGGGGATTTCCGGGTCGGCGGGGACGTTCTCGGGCGCCTCGGCCATCTCGTCCGGCGGCCGCTCCTGCGGGGCTGGGCAGGTCCCGCCGGCGAGTAGGAGCAAGGCCGCCAGCGCGGCGATCGCGCACGCGCCACGACGGAGAAGGATCGACATCGCCACCTCCTCTCTACATGGTTCCATGAAGGATTGTCTTCCCTTAGTTTACGAGCGCATCGCCGACGAGGGCAACCGGCCGCCCTCCAGCGGTTACAATCCGCCCCGGTGCCGCCATGGAGCTCGATTCGCTACTTCGGTTGATGACCGACAAGGGGGCGTCCGACCTCCACCTGAAGCCGACCCGGCCGCCGCTCCTGCGCATCAACGGACGGTTGATCCCGCTGGAGATCGACCCGCTCAAGCCGGACGACATCCGCGACATGGTGCTCGGCATCCTGACGCCGCAGCAGCAGGCGCGGCTCGACGAGCGGATGTCGGTCGACCTCGGCTACGGGGTGCACGGGCTGGCGCGCTTCCGCGGCAACGTCTACATGCAGCGCGGCACGCTCGCCGCCACCTTCCGCCGCATCCCGATCCAGATCCGCGACGTCGACTCCCTCGAGCTGCCGCCGACGCTCCTCGACTTCACCGACCTGCCGATGGGCCTGGTGCTGGTCACCGGGCCGACCGGCAGCGGCAAGTCGACGACGCTCGCGGCGCTGATCAAGCACATCACCGCCGAGCGGCCGGTGCACGTGATCACCATCGAGGACCCGATGGAGTTCCTGTTCATCGACGGGGTGGCGACGGTGTCGCAGCGCGAGGTGGGCACCGACACGATCACCTTCGCCGAGGCGCTGCGCAACGCGCTGCGCCAAGACCCCGACGTGATCATGGTCGGCGAGATGCGCGACCCGGAGACGGTGTCGACGGTGATCACCGCCGCCGAGACCGGCCACCTGGTGTTCTCGACCCTCCACACCAACAGCGCCACGCAGACGGTCGACCGCATCCTCGACGCCTTCCCGCCCGGCCAGCAGGCGCAGGTGCGGCTGCAGCTCGCCCAGGTGATCAAGGGCGTCGTGTCGATGAAGCTGGTCGAGCGCGCCGACGGCAGCGGGCTGACCGCTGCGCTCGAGATCATGAAGGCGTCGCCGAAGATCGCGGCGATGATCGAGAAGGGCGAGACGGCGGGGCTGCTCGAGGAGGTGGAGTCGTCGGTCGGCTACTACCGGATGCAGTCGATGAACCAGTCGCTCCTGGCGCTCCTCGCCCACGGCACGATCACCTACGCCGAGGCGATGCGCCAGTCCCCGGACCCCGACGACCTCTCTCTCAAGCTGCGCCGGATGTTCCCCAAGATCGAGGAGCGCGGAGGTGACATGAGCCCCACGACGTCCGATTTCTCGCAGATCCTGGAGCTCCAGGAGTTCCGCCGCCTCTACGAGGAGCAGGAGGAGAAGGTGCGCCTGCGGCTCGCCGAGAAGGACGAGCAGATCGCCGAGGTGCGCGTGGCCCTCACCGAGCGCGAGCAGCAGATCCAGCAGCTCCGCCAGCAGATGGCGGAGATGAACCAGGACCGCGAGCGGCTGCGCGCCGACTACAACCGGTTGCGGCAGGAGGCGCAGGAGAAGATCGACAAGCTGATGGAGCGGATCAAGGAGCTCAATCAGCGGCTGGTGGGGGAGGAGAAGAAGGGGATCTTCCGGTAGGACGGCGGGGCGGCGAGGCGGCCGGGGCGGCTGGGGCGCAGTGCCGCGGGCCCGCGAGGGCGGGGCGGGCAAGGACGGCAGGCGGAGCGGACTCGCGAGGGTGCACCTTCGTGGGCGTGGGGATGAAAAAAAACACACAGGCGGGGGAGTCGGCGGGGCCGCCGAGCGGTCGGGAGGCCGCGTCTTCCTCGCGGCTGGTCGAGTTGTTGAAG
>DATABP010000108.1:0-3884 GCA_036259515.1 Thermoanaerobaculia bacterium
GCGCTGCGCCTCCCGCGCCTGCGCCTCGATCTCGCGCGCCCGCGCCGCCAGCCGCCGCCCGGCCGCGCGCGCCTCCTCCAGGTTCTCCGAGAGCTCCGCCGCCTGCCGCTCCATCCGCTCGAGGTCGCCGCGCAGGCGGTCGAGGTCGCCGCGGGTGCGCTCGCCGAGGTCGCCGGCGCTCCGGGCGAGGTCGCCGGCCTCGGCGGCGAGGTCCTGCCAGGCGGCGCGCGCCCGGGCGGTGTCGAGCGGCTCGCCCGAGCGCCAGCGCTGGATGACCACCGCCAGCGCCACGACGAGGAGGACGAGGACGAGGACCAGCGGGGCGCGGCGCACGGCGGGATCTTAGCCGCTCCGCTACGATGGCGCCCGTGACCGTCCGCCGCTTCTACGACGCCTGCGCCCCGTTCTACGACGACGACTACGAGTCGATCGGCCGCGGCGAGGACGTGGCCTTCTACGTCGAGCGCGCCCGGCGGGCCGGCGGGCCGGTGCTCGAGATGGGCTGCGGCTCGGGGCGGGTGCTGGTGCCGACGGCGCGCGCCGGGGTGGAGGTCACCGGCGTCGACGCCTCGCCGCGCATGCTGGCCCGCCTCGCCGAGCGGCTCGCCGCGGAGCCCGAGGAGACGGCGCGCCGGGTGCGCCTGGTCGAGGGCGACCTCACCTCGCTCGACCTCGCCGCCGCGGACCTCGGCGAGGCCCGCTTCGCGCTCGTCACCGCGCCCTTCCGGGTGATCCAGCACCTCGTCTCGCGCGGCGAGCAGCGCGCCTGGCTCGCCGCCGTCGCCCGCCACCTCGCCCCGGGCGGCGAGCTGGTGTTCGACGTCTTCCAGCCGCAGTTCGACCTCGTGGCCGACGGGCCGGCCGGCGCCGTCGACGTCGAGCGGGTGGACGCCGCCGGCCGGCGGGTGCGGCGGGTCGCGTGGGTGTCCCACCACCCGGAGCTCCAGACCTTCGACCTTCGCCTCGAGTGGCTGGTCGACGCCGCCGGCGATCGCGGGCGCGTCACCCGCCGCGCCGACACCACGCTCCGCTGGTTCACCCGCGCCGAGCTCGAGAACCTCCTCGAGCTGGCCGGCTTCGAGGTGCTCGAGGTGTGGGGCGGCTTCGACGGCCGGCCGCACGGCCCGGGCGCGGAGGAGATCGTCGTCCGCGCCGCCCTCGCCGCGCCGGCCGGCGCCGCTACGGCTGCTGCTGCCGCTCGGGGAGCTTGAAGCCGAGATAGGTGCCGGAGCTGATCCCCATCAGCCCGAGCAGCGTCGCCGAGAAATCCGGCATCGTCAGCTCGGTGTACACCGAGGCGGCGAAGATGATTCCCAGCACCAGCGTCCAGACGACGATCTGGAAGCGGTGGAGCGACATGCCGCCGCCGTCCCACAGGACGTCGCGCCAGAAGCCGCGGCTCGCCCCCTTCACCGCCCCCTGGAGCTCGGCGGTGCGCTGCGCGAGTCGCGCCATCTCCGCCCGCTGGAGGATGCTCGTCGCCGGGTCGGCGGCGGCCTCGGCGGCGGGCGCCGCCTTCGCCTGGGCCTGGGTCAGCGCCGCCTCCGCCTCGTCCTGGCTCTGCTTCTTCTGCTGGTCGATCAGCCGCGCGCCGAGCGCGGTGCCCGAGCCGATGCCGATCAGGCCGAGCACCGAGGGGGTGATGGTGTCGAGCTCGTCGAGCGCCAGCCAGATGAAGACGTACGCCGCGACGACGAGGAACGACCACCAGGCCATCTGGCAGCGCGCCAGGCTGAACGGGCGGGCGGCGCCGGCGGGGACCTCGGCGGTGCGGTCGCGCAGGAGGTCGCTGCGGCGGGCGGCGGCGGCGAAGCCGATCGTCGCCACCAGCAGCAGCACCGCGAAGATCCCCATCTCCCAGGGGTAGATCACCGCCAGCGGGAAGTCCTCGACCTCGGTCGGCAGCGGGTGCTCGGCGTCGCGCCCGACGGTCACCGACACCTCGCGCACGAGGCTGGTCGGAGTGCCGAGGAGGAGGTGCCAGGCGCGGTCGTCGTCCTCGCCGCGGTCGAGGCGGAAGACCAGCCAGCCGCGGTCGAGCCGCAGCCCGAGCGGGTTGAGCTCCGAGAGCGGCACGCCGTCGAGGAAGAGGACGACGTCGCCCATGCCGCCGGCCGTGGCGAGGAAGGTCTCGAGCCCGGCGACCTCGACGGCGAGGATCTCGCCGAGGCCGACCGGGTGGGCGGGCGCCTCGCCGTCGGCTTCGGCGGTCTCCTCGGCGCCCTCGTGCTCGACCAGCAGGCGGTGGACGGCGACGACCCGGGGGGAGGGGGTCGCGGGGGCCGGTGCGGCGTCGGCCAGCGGCCCGGCGTCACCGGCCACCGGCGCCGAGATCGAGACCGACGGCGCGCCCTCGGTGCCCTCGCCCGCGGCGGCCGGCGGCGCCTGGGCCTCGGCCGCCGGGGCAACGGCGGCGAGCAGGTTGACGAGCACGAACGGGACGAGCCAGCGCCTGCGCTCTCGCGGCATCACGGCCTCCGCCGAAATCCGGTCAGGGTTGTCGCGAGGAGGCTAGCACGCGAGGCGCGCCGCTCAGACGGGCGGCGCGCCGTCGCCGGCGGAGGCCGCCGGGCCCGCCGCCCGCGCGGCGAGCAGCTCCCACAGCGCCTCGACGTGCCGCTCCTCGGTGCGCAGGTTGCCGATCGCGACGCGCAGCGTGAAGCGCCCGCCGAGCACCGTGTGCGAGAGGAAGAAGCGGCCGTCGGCGTTGACCTCGGCGAGCAGGCGCCGGTCGGCCTCCTCGCCGGCCCGGGTGCGGAAGCAGACGGTGGAGAACGGCACCGGAGCGACCACCTCGAAGCGCGGCTCGGCGGCCAGCCGCTCGGCCAGCCGGCGGGCCAGCCGGCAGTGCTCGCGCAGCCGCTCGCGCAGGCCCTCGGCGCCGAAGGCGCGCAGCACCATCCACAGCTTGAGCGCGCGGAAGCGGCGGCCGAGCTGGAACCCGGTGTCCATCAGGTTGGTGACCTCCGCCTCCTCGGTGACCAGGTAGTCGGGCACCAGCGAGAAGGCGGCGCGCAACACCTCCGGCCGGCGCACGAAGAGGAGCGAGCAGTCGATCGGCGTCGCCAGCCACTTGTGCGGGTTGACCACCAGCGAGTCGCCGAGGTCGAGGCCGGCGAGGGCGCCGCGGCGGATCTCCGGGCAGATCGCGGCGCTGCCGGCGTAGGCGGCGTCGACGTGGAGCCACAGCCGCTCGCGGCGGCAGAGCGCGGCGATCTCGGGCAGCGGATCGACGCTGGTCGTCGAGGTGGTGCCGGCGGTGGCGACCGCCGCCATCGGCAGCCGCCCGGCGGCGCGGTCGGCGGCGACGGCCTCGGCGAGCGCGGCGACGTCCATCCGGAACGCGCCGTCGCTCGCCACCCGCCGCACGTTCTCCTGCCCGACGCCGAGCACGATCGCCGCCTTGTCGACCGACGAGTGCGCCTGGTCGGAGGCGTAGACGACGAGCGGCGGCAGGTCGGGGCGCCCGGCGAGCCCGCGGCGGCGGACGTCGGCGCCGGGCAGGCCGCGGAGCTGGTGACGGGCGGCGGCGAGGGCGACCAGGGTGGAGGTCGACGCCGTGTCGTTGACGTGGCCGCGGAAGTCGCCGGGCAGGTCGATCAGGCGGCGCACCCAGTCGCACACCCGCTCCTCGAGCTCGGTGGCCGCCGGCGACGAGCGCCACAGCATGGCGTTGACGTTGAACGCGGCGGTCAGCGTCTCGGCGGCGACGCCGGGGGCGGAGCCGGTGATCGCGAACCAGGCGAGGAAGCCGGGGTGGTTCCAGTGCGTCAGGTTGGGGACGATCAGGCGCTGGACGTCGGCGAGGACCCGGTCGAGCGGCTCGGGGTGCTCGGGTGCGGCGTCGGGGAGGGCGGCGAGGACGGTGCCGGGGGCGGTCGCTG
>DATABP010000109.1:0-3553 GCA_036259515.1 Thermoanaerobaculia bacterium
GCGGCCCCGCCCGGAGGGCGCGCCCAGGCTTCGCACCATGACCTTCATCAACTACGCCGCCAAGGAGATCAACTGCAAGATCGTCTACTACGGCCCCGGGCTGTGCGGCAAGACGACGAACCTGCAGTACATCTACAACAAGACCTCCCCCGACGCGAAGGGGAAGATGATCTCGCTGGCGACCGAGACCGACCGCACCCTGTTCTTCGACTTCCTGCCGCTCGACCTGGGCTCGATCCGCGGCTTCACCACCCGCTTCCACCTCTACACGGTGCCCGGGCAGGTGTTCTACGACGCCTCGCGCAAGCTGATCTTGAAGGGCGTCGACGGCGTGGTGTTCGTCGCCGACAGCCAGGAGCAGCGGATGGAGGCCAACGTCGAGTCGGTGCGCAACCTCGAGGAGAACCTGGTCGAGCACGGCTTCGACCTGCGCACCATCCCCTACGCGCTGCAGTTCAACAAGCGCGACCTCCCCGAGGTGGTGCCGGTCGACGAGATGTACCGTACCCTCAACTACAAGCGCGAGCCGACCTTCGAGGCGGTGGCCACCACCGGCCACGGCGTGTTCGACACCCTGAAGTCGGTCGCCAAGCAGATCCTGATCGAGCTGCGCAAGCGGTAGAGGTGGATCGAGAGAGATGCCGAAGAAGAAGCGGAAGTGGAGCGACCAGGAGGAGAGCTACCTCAAGCGCTACGCGGGGTCGAAGACGCTGGCCGACCTCGCGGCGCGCTTCGACGCCACCGACGACGAGCTGCGCGCCGCCCTCGCCCGGCTGGGGCTGACCACCAAGGACGGCGAGCCGCCCCGCCACGGCGGCCACGTCGCCGCCGCCGACCCGGAGATCGTCGACTACGAGGCCGGCGTCAAGGCGCTGGCCGACGGCAAGCTCGACGCCGCCGGCAAGTCCTTCGAGAGGGTGCTGGCGACCACCGACCGACCCCACCTCGCGGCCCGCGCGCGGCAGCAGCTCGCCGTCATCGCCCGCCGGCGGGGCGGCGGCGACGACGGCGGGGACGATCCCTTCACCCGCGCGGTGTTCGCCAAGAACCGGGGCGACCACGAGGCGGCGCTGGCGATCGTCGAGAAGCACGCCAAGAAGGACGAGGACGGCCGCTTCGCGCTCCTGGCGGCGGCCTTGCACTCGGCGGCGGACCGGGAGAAGGAGGCCATCGAGGCCCTCCGGCGTGCGGTGGAGAGGGACCCGGTCAACCGCGTCCGGGCGTACCACGACCCGGACCTCGCCGCGTTGCGGAAGAAGAAGGACCACGCCGATCTCTTCGCACTGGAATCGTGAGCGGGCCACGGGGCAGGGCGGCGACCGCCCGGCGGTGGTGGTCATCGGCGGCGGCAGCGGCCTGTCGGTCCTGCTGCGCGGGCTGAAGCGGGCGATCGGCGCGCCGCCCGGGCCGGGCCTCCCCGGCCTCGGCCGGCTGACCGGGGTGGTCACCGTCACCGACGACGGCGGCTCCTCCGGTCGCCTGCGCCGCGACTTCGGGGTGCTGCCGCCGGGCGACATCCGCAACTGCATCGCCGCGCTGGCCGACGACACCGACCTCCTCACCCGCCTCTTCCAGTACCGCTTCCCGAACGGCGGCGGCCTCGCCGGCCACTCCTTCGGCAATCTCTTCCTCACCGCGCTGACCGGCATCACCGGCGACTTCTACCAGGCGATCCTCACCGCCGAGCAGGTGCTCTCGGTGCGCGGCCGCATCTACCCGGCGACCCTGACCGACGTGCGGCTCGAGGGCGTCGGCCGCTCGGGGAAGGTCTACCGCGGCGAGTCGGCGATCGGCCACTCCGGCGAGCCGCTGGAAAGGGTGACCATCGAGCCGGCGAACCCGCCCGCCTTCGGGCCGGCGGTCGAGGCGATCGAGCAGGCCGACCTCATCCTCCTCGGCCCCGGCTCGCTCTACACGTCGATCCTCCCCAACCTCCTGATCGCCAGCATCCGCCGCGCGGTGGCCGAGAGCCCGGCGCCGGTGGTGCTGCTCCTCAACCTGATGACCCAGCCGGGCGAGACCGACGGCATGGACGGGCTGGCGCACCTCCACGCGTTGCGCCAGCAGACGCAGGACCCCCTGGTCGACGCCGTGCTCGTCAACTCGACGCCGCCGTCGCGCGAGCTGGTGCAGCGCTACGCCGACCTCGGCGCCGAGCCGGTGGCGATCGACCGCGCCGGCTTCGAGGCGGCCGGGGTGCGGGTGATCGAGACCGACCTCCTGGCCGAGGGCGACCTGGTGCGGCACGACCCGGAGAAGCTCGGCCGCGCCGTCCTCGGGCTCCTCGGCCGCGGCGAGGTCCGCCTTGCCGGCTGAGCGGAAGGCCGAGCGCAGCCCCGCCCGCGCCGCCGTGCGGCGACGCGTCGCCGTCGTCCTCGCCGCCGGGCAGGGCAAGCGGATGCGCTCTTCGCGGCCGAAGGTGCTCCACCCGGTGGCCGGCCGCCCGGCGCTCGCCTGGGTGATCGACGCCGCCCGCGCCGCCGGCTGCGACGAGGTGGTGGTCGTCGTCGGCCACGGCGCCCCCGAGGTCGAGGCCGCCTTCGCCGGCGCCGGCGTCCGCTTCGCCCTGCAGCCCGAGCGCCGCGGCACCGGCGACGCGCACGCCCGCGCCGCCGCCGCCGTCCCCGGCGAGGCGACCCTGGTGGTGCTGATGGGCGACGCGCCGCTGGTCACCGCGGCGACGGTCGAGGCCCTCGCCGCCGCCGCCGAGTCCGGCTGGGGCGCCCTCGCCTACGCCGAGCTGCCCGATCCCGGCGACCTCGGCCGGGTGGTGCTCGGGGCGGACGGCGGCTTCCAGCGCATCGTCGAGGCGCGCGACGCGACGCCCGAGGAGCGCCGGGTGCCCTACGCCAACGCCGGCTTCTACGCCTTCCCGGCGCCCGCCGTGTTCGACTACCTGGCCCGGCTCTCGCCCGACAACGCCCAGGGCGAGCTCTACCTCACCGACGTGCCGCGCCTGGCCGCCGCCGACGGCCATCCGATCGCCGCCGTGCCGCTCCCCGCCGTCGCCGAGTCGTGGGGGATCAACAGCCGTCAGGACCTCGCCCGCGTCCACGGGGCGCTCCTCTCCCGCCACCTCGACGCGCTGATGAGCGCCGGGGTCACCGTGCTCGACCCGGCGCGGACGGTGGTCGAGCCGGGGGTGACGGTGGGCGCGGAGACGGTCCTCCACCCGGGCGTCACGCTCCTCGGCGCCACCGCCGTCGGCGCCGGCTGCGAGCTCCACGCCGGCGCCTGGCTGCGCGACGCGGCGCTCGGCGACGGCGTCGTCGTCGAGCCCTACACGGTGATCGACGGCGCGCGGGTGGGCGACGGCGCCAAGGTGGGGCCGTTCGCGCGGCTGCGGTCGGGCACGGCCCTTGCGGAATCCGTCCGCGTGGGCAACTTCGTCGAGATCAAGGGCTCCACGCTCGGCGCCGGCGCCAAGGCGGGGCACCTCGCCTACCTGGGCGACGCCGAGGTCGGCGAGGAGGCGAACGTCGCCGCCGGCAACATCACGGCCAACTACGACGGGTTCACCAAGAGCCGCACGAAGATCGGAAAACGCGCGAAG
>DATABP010000110.1:0-2499 GCA_036259515.1 Thermoanaerobaculia bacterium
GCCGCCGCTGCGCGGCCAGCCAGCCGTCGTACTCGGGGCGCGGGACGACCACCACGTCGAAGGCCATCCAGGCGTGTGAGGCGCCGCAGAGCTCGGCGCAGGCGCCGCGGAAGCGCCCGGTGCGGGTGGGCTCGACGACCAGCCGGGTGCGGCGGCCGGGCACCATGTCGAGCTTGCCGGCGATCGACGGCACCCAGAAGGAGTGGACGACGTCGGGGCTGACCAGCGTCAGCTCGGCCGCCTCGCCGACCGGCAGCCGGATCTCGTTCGCCAGCTCGACGGGCGCGCCGCCTTCCGCCGCCGGCGGGTAGCGCACCCGCCACCACCACTGCTCGCCGGAGACGAGGAGCCGCGGCGCGCCGGGATCGGCGACCGGCCGGCGCAGGTCGGGCACCAGCGACAGCCCGAAGGAGAGCAGCACGGCGAGCACCACCACCGGGAACACCGCGCCGCCGCCGACGATCAGCCAGTGGGCGGCGCGCGGGCTGTGGGCGCGCGGGCGTCCCCAGTACGCGTACAGGAAGAGCCCGATCATCGCCAGCCAGATGACGACGGCGCCGGCGGCCATCCACCAGAAGAGCGTCGCGATGCGCTCGGCGTCGCGGCCGGCGGGATCGAGGGCGGACTGCGGGCCGGCGCAGGCGGCGAGCAGGGCGCAGGCGGCGACCGTCAGCGCGGTGCGGAGTGCGCGCATCGGCGGGGCGGCGTTGCAAGGCGGGGGCCGGTTAGGTGGCGGTGGTGACGGCTGCCGTCGGGAGCGGCTGGCCGAGCGAGGCGCAGCCGACCGTCCGGACTCGCCGAGGCCGGAGGAGGCGCGGAAACGGATCGCCCGTTCCTCCTGTCGGTCTTCTTCTGGCGCCGCCCAGCGTCGAACACGACCGCAAGAGCCTCCGCGTCCAGGCGCCGCCGTCGCGGAGATCAGGTCGTTTCGGCGGCGCGGAGACGGGCTTCGAGCGTCCGGCCGCCCCACGTTCGACGGAGGAGCTCCGCCTCCTCGCCTTCCCCGGCCAGCGCCGCTTCCGGCACCAGCCCGATCAGCTCCCGTTCGGCGACCCGCGCCCCGTGCCGGGCGGCTTCCCTCCGGACCGCCTCGAACGCCGTCGCCGGCGAGGTGGTCCGGTGGTCGACCAGGTTCATCGACACCTGCGCCAGCCCCCGAGACGGCAGCAGCAGCCCCAGCGCGCGGACGGCGGGGAGGCCGCCGCTGGAGGTGCGGACGGCGCGGGCGATCGCCTGGGCGGCGGCGAGGTCGGGGGTGTCGAGGAGGGCGTTGGCGGCGATCAGGAAGCCGCGGGCGCCGACGATGGTGGCGCCGGCGGTGGGGTGGAGGCGCGGGGGGCCGAAGTCGGGACGCCAGTCGGCGGGGGAGGCGGCGACGCGGGCGGCGAGGCCGGCCGGGCCGCCGCGGCGGAGGTCGGGCAGGCGGCGGCGGTGGGGCGCGCCGGCCGCCTCTTCGTAGAGGAAGACGGGGAGGTCGAGCTCCGCCGCCACCCGGGCGCCGAGCGAGCGGGCCGCGGCGGTCGCCGCCGCCATCGGGGTGTCGCCGAGCGGCACGAAGGGCACCACGTCGACGGCGCCGACCCGCGGGTGGACGCCCTGGTGGCGGCCGAGGTCGATCTCGGCCAGGGCGACGCGGTAGAGGGCGAGGAGCGCCGCCTCGAGGCCGGCGGCGTCGCCGGCGAGGGTGAAGACGGAGCGGTTGTGGTCGGGGTCGCGCGAGGCGTCGAGGAGGGCGGCGCCGGGGTGGCCGGAGAGCGCCGCGACCAGCCGCTCGACGACCTCCGGGCGGCGGCCCTCGCTGACGTTCGGCACGCACTCGAGCGGAGGCATCGGGCAGGGGTTCCGGTCCGCCGCCGGGGTCCGCCGGCATGACGCCGCCGCCCGGCGCTGCTAGCATAGCGGGCAGGCTTGAGACCGCCCAGGAGCCGTTCCCGCGCCGTCCGCGGCGCCGTTCCCGACCGCGCCGCCCGCTCGCGTCCCATGGAGCCCTTCCCGCGCCGATGACCGTCCCTGGCCCGTCCTATCCCGGCAATCCCTCGCTGTCGCCCGACGTCCGCCGGCGGGTGGAGGCCACCTACCGGCAGTCGCTGGATCTCGCCCGCCAGGGCAACCGCCAGGAGGCGAGCCTGGGCTGCGACTTCGTGCTGCAGCTCCTGCGCCGGCGGGAGGCCGAGGAGCTGTTCGGCGGCTTCGACGAAGGCGGCGAGGCGCTCTCCGCGCTGCCCGACCTCCCCGACCTCCTCGATCTCCCGGAGCTGTCCGCGCCGGAGGCTCCCGCGGCGGCCGCCGACGACCTCGCCGGCCGCCTCGCCGCGCTGGTCGCCGCCCGCCGCGACGCCGAGGCGGTCGACCTCGCCGGCCGCCACGCCGACCGCGTCGCCGCCGATCCCCGGCTCGCCGAGCTGGCCCAGACCGCCGCCGGCCGCCTCGAGGCGGCGCCCTACGTGGAGCGCTTCCTCGCAACGGCGCGCGAGGCGCGGCTCGCCGGCGACCACGCCG
>DATABP010000111.1:0-5117 GCA_036259515.1 Thermoanaerobaculia bacterium
TCGGGCCGCGCCCGCCGGGCGGCAGCGGTCCGGCGAGCGGCCGCGCGCGGCCCATCGCCTCGGCGGCGAGGAGGTGGACGCGCACCGGCGTCGGCCCGGCGAGCGGCGCCGGCGCGTCGAGGAGCCAGGTGCCGTCGATCACCAGCCGCCGGGTGGCCGCGAAGCGCTCCGGGGCGACCAGCTCCATGCCGCGCTCCAGCGCCTCGAGCGGCACGCCGGTCAGTTGCAGCGAGGTGCGCTCGCCGGCCGCCGCCCCGCGCCGCGGCTCGCCGTGCACCTGGACGCTGCGCACCCGCACCCGCTCGCCGCCGGGCAGGAGCTCGAGCCCGTCGCCGGGCCGCACCCGCCCGGAGACCAGCGTGCCGGTGACCACCACGCCCAGGCCCTTGAGATGGAAGGCGCGGTCGATCGGCAGCCGCGCCGGGCGCTCCTCGGCGGCCTCCGCGGCGCCCTCGGCGGCGGCTTCCCGCGCCGCCGTGAGCAGCGCCGCCGCCAGCGCCTCCACCCCCTCGCCGGTGGTCGACGACACCGCGAACCGCGGCGCCCCGGCGTAGGGCGTGCCGGCGAGGAGCTCTTCGACCTCCAGCCCGGCCAGCTCGACGAGGTCCGGGCTGACCAGGTCGGCCTTGGTCAGCGCGACGATCGCCCGCGGGATGGCGAGCAGGCGGCAGACGTCGAGGTGCTCGCGGGTCTGCGGCTTGACCCCCTCGTCGGCGGCGACGACGAGGAGGGCCAGGCGGATGCCGCCCAGGCCGGCGAGCGCATTGTGGAGGAAGCGCTCGTGGCCGGGGACGTCGACGAAGCCGACCTGGAGGTCGCCCTCGCGCCGCCAGGCGAACCCCAGGTCGATGGTGATGCCGCGTGCCTTCTCCTCGGCCCAGCGGTCGCAGTCGATGCCGGTCAGCGCGCGGATCAGCGACGTCTTGCCGTGGTCGATGTGGCCGGCGGTGCCGACCACCACGCGCAGGGGAGGGGCGCCGCCGCCGGCCGCCTCGCCGCCGCGGCCGCCGCCCGCCGCCGTTCCGGTCAAGAGGTCAGCACCTCCCGCGCGATGCGGCTGACGGTGGCGCCGTCGGCGCGGGAGCCGAAGCGGGCGAGGGTCTCCTTCATCACCCGCCCCATCGCCGCCGGCCCGGAGAGCCCCTCGGCGGCGATCAGCTCGCGGACGGCGGCGCGGACCTCGTCCTCGCTCGCCTGCCGCGGCAGGTACTCGCCGAGGAGCTCCGCCTCGCGCTCCTCGCGCGCCGCGGCGTCCTCGCGCCCGCCGCGCCGGAACTGCTCGGCCGACTCGTGGCGCTGCTTGATCCCCTTGCGCACCACCGCCACGAAGCCGGCCTCGTCGACCTCGCCGCCGCGCCGGATGCGCTCGTTCTTGACCTCGGAGAGCAGCATCCGGAGGGTGCCGAGCCGCTCCTTGTCGCCGGACTTCATCGCCGCACGGACGTCGTGCTCCACGCGCTCCTGGGGGGTGCTCATGGACGGGATTATAGGGGCCGGCGGGCGCGCCGCGGCACGGCGGTTGCTACCTTCCGGGGGCATGACGACCACGACCGAGGTTTCGATTCGCGAGAGGCCGCTGCGCGAGGGACGGGAGCGGCGCGAGGGCGAGCGGGTGCGCCGCGAGGACGTCGCAGAGCTGTCGACCCACCGCGGCGGGCCGCACGTGTCGCTCTTCCTGCCCACCGTGCGCGCCGGCCAGGAATCGCAGCAGAACCCGATCCGCTTCAAGAACCTGCTGCGCGACGCCGCCGCCCGGCTCGGCGAGCGCGGCGCCGGCGAGGCGGAGGTCGCCGACCTCCTCGCCCCGGCCCGCGAGCTGGTCGACGACTACGGCTTCTGGCAGCACCAGCTCGACGGGCTGGCGGTGTTCCTCGCCCGCGGCTTCGCGCGGACCTACCGGCTGCCGCTCGCCTTCACCGAGCTGGTGATGGTCGAGGACCGCTTCCACCTGAAGTCGCTCTTCCCGCTCTTCGCCGACGAGGGGCGCTTCTTCGTCCTCGCGCTGTCGCAGAACGACGTGCGGCTGCTCGAGGGGAGCCGCCACGAGGTGCGCGAGGTGCCGCTCGTCGACGTGCCGAAGAGCCTCGCCGACGCGCTGGGCCACGAGCTGACCGACAACCACCTCTACTTCCACACCGGCAACCGGGCGACCAGCCCGGGCGGCGGGCGGGGCACGCCGGTGTACCACGGGCAGAGCGCCAACGAGGAGAACGCCAAGGAGGAGATCCGCAAGTTCTTCGGCCTCGTCGACCGCGGCGTGCGCGACCTCCTCGACGAAGACGGCCGGTCGCCGCTGGTGCTCGCCGGCGTCGAGTACCTGCTGCCGATCTACCGCGAGCAGTCGAGCTACCCGAACGTCCTCGCCGAGGGCGTGCGCGGCAACCCGGACGGGCTGGCGGCGGGCGAGCTCCACCGCCGCGCCTGGGGGGTGGTCGAGGAGCGCTTCCGCGCCACGCGGCGGGAGGCGGCGGAGCGCTACGGCGACCTCTCCGGCACCGGCCGCGTCTCGCGCCGCCTCGAGGAGGTGGTGCCGGCGGCGCTCGACGGCCGCGTCGACACCCTGTTCGTCGCCCGCGGCGTCCGCCAGTGGGGCCGCTTCGACCCGGCGACCCGCGCCATCGAGCGTCACCCCGAGCAGCGCGCCGACAGCAAGGACCTCACCGACCGCGCCGCGGTGGAGACCTTCGTCAACAGCGGCACGGTCTACGCCGTCGAGCCGGAGGAGGTGCCGGAGGGCGGGCCGCTGGCGGCGATCTTCCGGTACTGAGGCGGCGGCCGGCGCGCCCCGGGGCACGAAAAAGCGCCGCCGAGGGACCTCCCCGGCGGCGCTCGGTCACTTCCGGCGGGCGGCGACTCGCCCGATCAGCCGACGATCTCCAGCCGCACGTCGGCGTGGCCGCGCTGGATCAGGCCGATCTGACGGGCGGCGGCGCGCGAGAGGTCGATCACCCGGCCCTTGGCGAAGGGGCCGCGGTCGTTGACCTCGACGACCACCGAGCGGCCGGAGTCGAGGTCGGTGACGCGCACCTTCGAGCCCAGCGGCAGGGTGCGGTGGGCGGCGGTCAGCGCCGCCGGGCGGTAGGGCGTGCCGCTCGCGGTCGGGTTGCCGGCGAGGGAGTCGTGGTAGTAGCTCGCCTCGCCGACGCCGAGCCCACGGCGGACCGGGGCCGGCGGCGGCGCGTCCGGCATCGCCACCGTCTGCGAGGCGACGGAGCGGACCTGGATCGGCTCGCCGGAGGTGCGGCCGGGGGCGTCGCCGGCCAGGCCGAGGGCGCCCACCAGCGCGGCGGCGGCGCCGACGGCGGCGAAGGAGCCGCGGCCGAAGCGGCGGCGGGCAGGGGTGCGGGAGGTCGTCGGTTGCGTCGAAGAGGAAGAAGTTGCCGGAAATCGCACGAAGGTTCACCTCTCGTCGACGGCCTGGTCGCGTGCGCCACGGGCCGCCGCGGAATTCGTTGCCGAGGTTCCGCTCCCGACGTGGGATACGTCTCAGGATCGGGCGGGTGCACCGGATACAACAGGTGACCCGCGGCGGCTCTTCCCGCCGGCGGGCCCTCTCGGCGGCCGTTCCCGGCGATTCGGGATAGCCTCCCGGGGCGATGGAACACGGCGTCAGCCTGCTCCTCCAGACGGTGGCGGTGGCCGTCGTCCTCGGCATCCTCGGCCAGGTGGTCGCCGACCGCTTCAAGCTGCCGGCGATCCTGCCGCTGCTGCTCTTCGGCGTCGCCGCCGGCCCCTACGCGCTGGGGATCGTCCAGCCGGCGAGCCTCGGCGAGGGGCTCGAGGTGTTCATCCGGCTGGGGGTGGCGGTGATCCTCTTCGAGGGCGGCCTGTCGCTCGACCCGGCGCAGCTCCGGCGGGTCGGCGCGCCGGTGCGCAACCTGCTGACCCTCGGCGTCCTCGTCACCTGGCTGGGAGCGGCCTGGCTGGCGCGGGCGGTGATCGATCTCCCGTGGTCGACGGCGGCGCTCTTCGGCGCCGTCGTCAGCGTCACCGGGCCGACGGTGATCGTGCCGCTCCTGCGCCACATGATCGCGCCGCGCCGGCTGCGCACCGTGCTCGTCTCCGAGGGGCTGATCGTCGACCCGATCGGCGCCGTCCTCGCCTACCTCGTGCTGCAGTGGATCGAGCGCGCGGACCGTCCCTTCGCGGCGCTCTCCGGCGAGCTCCTGGTGCTGGCGGCGACCGGCTGCGTGCTCGGCTTCGTGGCCGGCTCGATCGGCAAGTACGTGGCGCGCTCGCGGCTGGTCGGCCGCGACCTCCGCAACCTGGTGGTGCTGGCGCTCCTGGTCGGCATGTTCCTCCTCGCCGAGATGCAGGCGCCGGAGAGCGGCATCCTCGGCGCCGTGGTCATGGGGCTGACGATGGCCGCCGCCGCGATCCCGGACCTCGAGCCGCTCCGCGCCTTCAAGGAGCAGCTCACCATGCTCTTCATCTCGCTCCTCTTCATCCTGCTCGCCGCGCGGCTCGACCTCTCCGCCGTCTTCGAGCTCGGCGGGCGCGGCCTCCTGGTCGTCGCCGGGCTGATCCTCCTCGTCCGCCCGCTGGCGGTGGCCGCCTCGGTGTGGCCGTCGCACCTCGACTGGCGGCAGCGGCTGGTGCTGGCGCTCACCGCCCCGCGCGGCATCGTCGCCGCCGTCGTCGCCTCGCTGGTCGCCATCCAGCTCCGCGACGCCGGCATCGCCGGGGCCGAGGCCGTCGAGGGCCTGGTCTACGTCGTCATCCTGGTCGCCGGCATCTGGGCGACGGCGATGGCGGTGGTGCTGCCGCGCCTCCTCGGCTGGACGCGCGACCCGTCGCGGCGGCTGACCGTGCTGGTGGGCGCCAACGCGCTGACCCAGGAGCTGGCGGCGGCGCTGACCGGCGAGGGACGGCGGGTGGTGGCGGTCGACGCGGTGGGCTGGAAGCTCGAGCCGTTCCGGAGCGCGGGCGTGCAGACCGTCCGCGGCGACGCCCGCGACGCCTCGACCTACGAGGAGGCCGGCGTCGAGCGCGACACCCACGTCGTCGCGCTGACCACCAACGACGAGCTCAACCTGATCGTCGCCGAGCTGGTGCGCGGCGAGTTCGGCGTCGAGCACCCGGTGGTCGCCCTCCAGCGCCCGCCCGAGGAGCTCGGC